>JBCDGT010000781.1:0-2309 GCA_038750915.1 Bacteroidota bacterium | reverse complement strand
GCGCGGAGATCGGCATCAGCACCCAGAAGCTCCACGCCCGCGGCCCAATGGGCCTTGCTGCCCTGACTAGCTATAAATGGTTGGTAGAAGGAGAAGGGCAGGTGAGATAAATTGGTCTTTTGGTGCGTTGGTCTATTCGCCCAACGCACGGACCAATAGTACTAAAAGACCAACGCGCCAAAAGACCAATAATACCAACAGATCAACCTAATGTCCTACTTCCTTACCGGAATTCACACCGACGCGGGTAAAACCGTCACCGCAGCCTTCCTCCAACTTGCCCTTGATGCAGATTACTGGAAGCCGATCCAAGCGGGCGACCTCGATTTTGGAGATACTGATCGTGTAAAAGCCTGGACGGGTAGCTCTCCAGATCGCTTTCATCCAGTACGTCATGCCCTACGCACCCCTGCTAGCCCTCACTATGCCGCCCGCTTAGATGATGTTAGCATTAGCCTCGATGATTTTGCCCTACCACAAACGTTCGGTCAGCCTTTGATTGTAGAGGGTGCTGGCGGACTACTAGTACCCATCAACGACCGAGAAACGGTAGCAGATTTGATCGCACATCTTGACCTACCGGTCATTCTGGCTTCCCGCCATTACCTCGGTAGCATTAATCATACCCTCCTCAGCGTAGACTACCTCCGTAAACGGGGCATTCCGATCGCTGGCCTAATTTATTCTGGTGGCGATGACAGTCCGGAGACGGTTCGTATTATCACCGCCCAAACGGGTATTATCCCATTAGTCGAATTGCCCGAACTCCCAGAAGTTAACCAGGCGAATGTGAGGCGAATGGCTGAGGAATATGGCCCTCAATTAAGAGCTAACCTTGGGTGAGACACTCTCGCTTCGACTAAAGGAGCGTAGGCCTCCAGGTATACTCTTTTCATACATCTACAGGTCTATCCTATTGATATGGCCTGCGAAGAAAATGATTTTACAGTAGGGGCCGCGTTCCTTAGTGTGCCTCCCCCTTCTGCGTCACCAGAAAAGCAACTAAATCTCGGATTTCCCGGCGGGTGAGCACGCCATCGGCAGAAGGCATACTGGAAGGCAGCGTTTCTACTTCTTCGATATCGGCCGCAGGAATGGTCTTACTATCCGTTTTCCCAACTTTGACTTTGAGGTATTCCGGCGTGCGTTCCAAAACGATTCCAGAGAGGGCAGTCTCATCTTTCAGGGTAACGAGGACCGTCTCGTGGCCCGGAGCCAAGGCTGCGCTAGGCCGCACGACGGAGGTGAGAATCTCTTCCGCACTTAGGCGAGAGCCTACCCCTTGTAGGTTAGGTCCTACATTACCACCGTATTCAAAAATGGCATGACAGCGGGTGCATTGCCCAGAGGAATTCCAGTAGAAAACACCACGGCCGCTTCTGGCATTTCCACCGGAGAGTGCGGTGGCAAACAACCCGAGGTCGTTGGCATCCGTCATCAAACTGGTTTCGTAGTCCGCCAAACGATCCGTAAGCGCAGAACTGTCGCGCAGCTCAATAGCTTCCACTAAATCAAGTTGGATTGGAGCGGGTAGCTTCCCTTCCATCAACTGCCCTAATAAATCCTCCAACAATGCCTCCGCCGCAGGAGCGCTGAGTTTACTGAGTCCGGACAGCGCTGCTTGTGCTTCGCCAGTGGTACCGTCCTTGATGATTTCGGCGTACAATTTGGTCGCTTCCGCAGGTGCAATGCTGGAGTTAGGAAGCAAAGCCAGCGCACGAGAACGGACATTATTGTTGCGATCGTTCATAGCCGTACGGAGCAGTTTTTCGAGTCCGGGAGCTTCCAACTCCTTCAGGGCAGTAAGGGCGGCGGCGCGAATAGCCGGATCAGCATCTCTGACGAGTAAGTCGCTAAGCTGATCTATGGCTGGCATTAACCTCAGACCGGCAGTAGCCGCAATGGCCGCTTGACGCGTCTCCGTCCCCCCCTTGGCGATCAAATTCGGAATAATAGCCCCCAGTTCCCGCTGGACAAAGGTGGCATCCTTATTTCTTTCGCCCCGGTACCGTCCGTCTACCCGATCAAAAAGCGATGGTTTAGCCCACTGGCCAAGAGCGGCTAGGGCTTCGGCTCGCATGGCAGTAGGGCTACTAGTGGTATTAGCGTAGGTAATTAAAGCCGTAGCGGTACGGTCATTACCAACGGTAACATTGGCATTGATGATCCGACGGATCAGGGCTTCACTCTCCCAAGGTCGTTTATTAAGGATCCCTGCGAGGCTAGACATAGCCCCCAAAATTTGGAAATCGTCATTGATGGCCCGGGCGGCTTCCGCGACAACGTACTCCTCTTCATCGTCCAGGAAG
>JBCDGT010000780.1:0-2316 GCA_038750915.1 Bacteroidota bacterium | reverse complement strand
GTAAAGGCAAGATCCAAGAACTGGCGCATCGACATCATGGTATTGATTTCATTCTACACGATGCGTGGCAGGAGGCAGCCCATAGTGGTGGGCCGCTTTTTACCGATACCGGTACTTTAGTGGGTATCAATATGTACGATATTCAAGAGGGAAAGGGACGTGCGCTCAGCCTTCCGGCCTCCAAGGTACAGGAGTGTCTAGACCGCTTTAATGAAGGCCAGGGTAGGCCAGCCAGCCGTTGCTTTAATTGTCAGTCAGTAATTTTTAAAGTTGTCCTCAACCCGAAGGGGCACTGCCCGAACTGTGGAGCGGAATTGATCCTTCCTGATATGGTCGAGGATTACGTCGCAACGGGCGTACCCGCGACGGTCGAAGACATCATTACTACTGCGGGGCATAATGCCCACTTGGCCCGCAGAGGTCCCAACCTTTGGAGTATCCGACAGGGAAGTGCCGTTATTCAAATTGCTTACCACGAAGATAGTGGCCTGGTAACCGGAGATGCCTATCTCTGTTCCTTACCCGAGATTCCCAACCCCGACCTTTTCGCTTTTCTCCTGCGGGAGAACCATAAACTCTCCCAGCTGACCTTCAGCACTTTTGGTCAGGATATTATCCTCTCCCTCCTAATTTACGATCGTTATTTAGCCGTAAAAACGGCCTTGCCACGCTTTGAACACCTCTTCCGCAAAGCGGATGAGTACGATAATATTCTTGTGCAAGACTTTGGGGCCCGGTGGATTTAATTTCGCATTGCTTCCACGGGGTCCATACCAGCTGCTTGTCCGGCGGGGATAGCACCAGCAAGGATACCAACAATTGCGGAGAGGGTAACGCCCATAATCGCATTCTTCACGCTAAGGCTGATCTGAAAGGACTCGAAAGAGGTATTGATGGCAGACGTAATCGCTACCACTAAAATGAGCCCCATTACACCGCCGATAATGCAAAGAATCACGGATTCGGTAAGGAATTCAAGCAGGATAACGAAGCGACGGGCTCCCAAAGCTTTCTTTACACCAATCAGGCTGGTCCGCTCTTTTACGGAGACAAACATGATATTAGCGACACTGATGGCACCGACAACAATAGAAAAACCACCAATCAACCAGCCGATCATATTTAAAACACCGAAGAAGTTCCCAAGCGCGTCGGCCATCATGCTGAGTTCGTTCATCGCGAAATTGTCCGTTTCCCGGGGGCGAAGACGGCGGTTAGCCCTTAAAATGCCCCGAATATCGTCTTGCAGTTGTTGGGTGGGAATTCCCTCCTTAGCCTGGATGCCGATGGTTCCGCCGAATTGGTCGCGGTTCTTGAGGTTGATGAAACGGGCGGCATTATTGTAAGTGACCATGATCGCGTCATCAAAGTCTAGTGGATTAATCAAGTCATTTCCAGCAGCTTTGAGTACGCCCAGAACTTCGTATTTACGGCCACCCATCTTGACGGTTTTACCCACCGGTTCTAAGGCTCCGAAAAGCTCTTCTGCAATCGTAAAGCCTAGAATGAGTTTGTCTGATCCACTGGTGTACTCTGAATTTGTCCAGTAGCGACCTTTTTCTACCTCCAGGCTGAATAGACTTTCAATTTCATAAGTGGACACGAAAAGAAAGGCGCCTTCCACGGTATTATTTCGGTATTTAATCGCCTTGGAACCTGGAACCGTCCAGTAGCCAACAGTCTTAGCCGTCGGCATTCGTTCTTTAAGCGCTAAGTAGTCATCATGATCTGGATAGGGGCGCTGGAAGAATTCCCACCAATCGTTACTGTTATCTTTCCAGGGCCATTTGTCGACGTACACTACGTCATCGCCCAGCTTAGCCAAGCTACCAGACACATTATCCTCTAACGAATCTACGGCAGATAGAACGCCGATGATGCAGAAGATACCGATGGAAATGCCAAGCAAGGAAAGAAAGGTCCGCAACTTGTTACCCGTCAGTTGTGCCCAGGCCTGGCGGACACTTTCGTTGAAAACTTTGAAAAAAAGCAGCATGGTGGGGTGTTGAAGGCTCAAAATACAAACGGTCCCATAAGTAATTGGTTGGGATAGACGAACGACGCCTCTGGCTAGACGCCGCTACGCAGCTGATAGACGGGCTGCGCCCTGCTAGGCGGCTGCTAGGAGCTAGGAACTAGGTGTAATGACAATCGATCTTGGCGAGATGTGCCCAAGTTAAGTTGTCAGTATACTTAGGAACTATACGGCCTTTGGTCTCCTAGGAGCACGAAGGTGCGTCCTAGTTCCTAGCTCCCAGCCCCCTAGCTCCTAAAAGCGTAGCGTCTACTCAACGGGGAAGAAAAAAATCTCAAAAG
>JBCDGT010000779.1:0-2317 GCA_038750915.1 Bacteroidota bacterium | reverse complement strand
GTCGCCGTCGTTGTCCAAATCTGCATAAACGGCGCTGCTGGAATAAGAGACAGCTTGCCCCATCACGTCCCTCGAACGGTCCGTAAACCGCAGATTTCCATCGTTGACGTAGAACTTATTGGCCAGTTTGATTTCGGGCATCTTTTCAATGAAGCTCAAGTCATCTTCCTTGAGATCGTTGAAGGTGGCTTTGTATTTAAGGTCGTCGTTGGTCTTGAAGTTGATGTAATCAATGTCGTTCATCCGCCGCGGAATACCGTTACTAACGAATAAATCGCGCCGGCCATCATCGTCCATGTCAAAAAAGAGTGGCCCCCAAGACCAATCCGAGGCATGGACACCCGCAAAAGCACCAATCTCACTAAAGCTACCGTTCCCGTTATTCAGCTGTAGGGTATTGCGTGAAAACTGAGGGTTGTAACCAAAACCGAGCTTAAACTTAAAAACATCAAAGCCATCTTCCCCTAGCGAGCTCTTAAGGATAAATGGATCCTCGGGCAGCATATCCAGGGAGAACACCTCTGGGTTACCGTCGTTATTGATGTCGGCAATGTCAACGCCCATGGAAAAGCGACTGGTGTGCTCCATACGCTCTGTGAGTACTTCCCGAAAAGTACCATCCTGATTGTTCAGGTAGAGGTAATCGTTTTCGTGAAAGTCATTACCGATATAAAGATCAGGCCAACCATCGGCGTTCAGGTCGCCGGTCACCACCCCTAGGCCATAACCGACCACGCTACTAAGAATGCCAGCTTCCTCACTCACGTCCGTAAACCGGCCTCCGTCATTGCGCAGAAGTCGATCGCCGGCAAGGGGATGATCCTGGTCAGCCTTACCATCCCGTTTTCCAAATGTCCCATTCTGGTGCAGGGAATGATTGAGTTGGTAGAGATCCAGGTCTCCGTCGCCATCGTAGTCGAAAAAGGCACCCTGCGTACCAAAACCTACTCGGTCGAGACCATAAGTAGCTGCCTCATCACGAAACACTGGCACTCCGTCCTTTTCCCCTTGGTTGACGTACAGTTGGTTAGTTCCAGCAAGGTTTAGGTAGTCGCCTACTTGAGAGACGTAGAGGTCCAGCAAACCATCGTTATTGATGTCCACTACGGTAGCTCCTGTAGCCCAACCGGCTTGGCCCTTCACCCCCGCTTGGTCGGTTACTTCCCGAAATGTCATCTCCCCTTCATTCAAAAACAGGCGGTTGCTTTCTTGGTTACTGGTGAAGTATAGGTCAATCAGATTATCCCCGTTAAAATCGCCAGCGGCCAGTCCGCCACCATTGTAGAAATACATGTAATTGAATACGTTGAACTCGGGCGGGAGGGTGAGGGTATTTTTAAAATCCAGTCCCGTCTGCTCCTGCCGAAGGAGCTCGAAGTGAAAAGATGCTGGCGACGGCTCTTGGCTACAACCAAAAAGTAATAAGAGCAGCAACAGGCAAAGGCACGCACCACGTGGGAGAGATACAACTACCCTTTCACCACTCCTTCTAGCAGAAGATTTAGTCCACACCTTATTCATTTTCACTCGTTTTAATCCGAAATACTTTTGGCATTTGATCATTAACCGTTGCTACTAAATACTCCGTACCGCCAAGATCGATGGTGGTAATATCCTTTAGATCACCCTTCACGGTAAACCCACTTTCCACATTTGGCACAATCGAAAATGCTCCTTTCCCATCGTTAAGGAGTACGTGACCATAACTGGCATCCAGGCGCGAGAATTGGGGTAAAAACCCCGAGAAATTCCCTCCCATTATCAGGTCTAAGGTACCATCTCCGTTCAGGTCCTTACAGTTGATGTCACAAATGCAGGAGAGCTGCACCTCACTCGGAAGCGGCTGGACCGAGAAATCACCCCCACCGTTATTAATCGCTACGATAGATTTGAAGTAGGTAGCTTCGAATACTCGCGCCTTCTGGAGTGATTCTCTGGAAAAAAGCTCCTTAATTGACTTTTGGGCGTAGTCCTGGTGTTTAAGAACGGATTTCTTCAGATTGGGCAATTCAGCGGTAAGATTTCGCTTCATGGCCATTGGCATATCTCGGCCGCTCAGATGCTGGGTGATGATTTTTTCAGTGCGGCCGTTTCCGTCAAAATCCGCTACCCAAAGCTTGGCCGGATGATCCGAATCGGCGGAAAAATAGAAGTTTTCACCGCGATTGCCAAGGAGGAGGTCCTGGTCGCCATCACCGTCAAGGTCAGCGGTTTCGATGGCGTACCACCAGCCGGGATAGTCCGCCAAAGTCGTTTGTTGTTCTTCGAATTGTTGGCCGTTGAAGGCGAAAAAGCGGGGGGCACCCCATTCGCTTAC
>JBCDGT010000778.1:0-2323 GCA_038750915.1 Bacteroidota bacterium | reverse complement strand
GTGCCGGGACCTTACTCCAACATTACGGTACGCCGACCCGTAGCCGAGTGATTCAAATGGCGAATGGCCGAGCCGCAATTGAGCTGGCCCCCTACCCCGCGGGTAGAGCGGTCATTGAGGCGCGGAACCAAGATTTTAAGGGTAGTTACCTCATCGTTGAGGTGGCGGAACCCGCTAAAGAATAAAGCAAATACTATGAAGTGGAATCCATTGTTGCTGTGCTGCTTAGTCGTCATGCTGTGGGCTTGTAATAGTTCCTCCGTGGAAACGGAACCCGCTCCTCCTCCTCCTCCTCCTCCGGTGCAGGATAAGCAAACGCAGGCGCTTCTCCTCAAGCAAGATTTTCCCTTTGATCCTGCGGATAAGAACAAAGTAACGGGTGATTACGTCGCTCAAGCCAAAATAGTGGTTCCGGCTGATCTAGCGACTCAGAGTAAATGGATAATGTTCGAAGGTCCCGTGCTCGAAAATGACCGCATCGCCTACCGCTACTACGCCGACAGTCGGCACCGTTTTGACATCTACGGCAAGACCGTCGCCGACCTAGTGATGGATACCGTCAGTTGGCAGTATCACGATATTATGAACTGGGGTTCGGATATTTTAAAAGTTGGCAATTCGCTGGGGTTAGGCAGTCCGGCTATTTGGTATCAGGACTCCCTTTACACGCTTTCAGTTTGTGCCGAAAAGACCATAGAAGTCGTAGAAGACGGAGCGCAACGGTCGATGATTCGGACCACTTTTACGGACTTACAGATTGCGGAGGATACTTTTACCGTCGTTCAGGATTGGAGCCTGAACGCAGGGCAAAGTTGGTCGGAAATCACGTTGCGGGTGGTCAATGGAGTACTACCGGACGGAATGGCTTTTGCCACCGGGATCGTCAAACACCTTCCCACGGCTGTCAACGGCCATTCGGATGATTATTTCTACTTGATGAACTGGGGAGAGCAGTCTTTTCACCAAGAAAATATGGGTATGGCTATTTTGGCGAAACAAACTTACCAGCCCGTAACAGTTGCGGATGAACGCAGTCACGCTCTTGCTTTTCAGGATGCTAAACAGACCGTGAGCTACCGTTTTATGGCCGCTTGGGAACGGGACTTGACGGAGGTGAAAAAAGAGGAGGATTTCCTACGCTTGGTGAAAAACGCAACCCAGGAATAAACATTCATAAAGAGAACAACCATGGTGAGATACAGTATGTACTTGCTGGCGCTGAGTCTGCTATTTTTGGCGGGGGCTTGCGAGCAATTGGCCGGACCTAAAGTCGTCTACTTAGCGCATACTCTGCCTATTTCTCATCCCGTACACCGTGGCATGGAGGTGTTCGCCGAGCAAGTACGCATCAACTCGGACGGCGCGCTGGACGTAAAGATATTTCCGGACGGACAACTGGGGACCGAGCGGGAAGTGCTGGAGTTATTACAAATAGGCAGTATTGCCATGACCAAGGTAAGCGCGGCGGCGATGGCTAATTTTGCCCCGGAATACCAAGTAATGGGCGTCCCCTACTTGTTCCGCGATGAGGAGCATTTCTTTTCCGTACTGGAAGGAGCCACTGGGGAAGCTATCCTCCAAGCGGGTAGTGAGTACCGTCTGCGGGGACTGTGTTTTTACGATGCGGGTAGCCGGAGTTTTTACACTAAAGAAAGGCCCATTCACACGCCCGACGACCTGAAGGGTATGAAGATCAGGGTAATGAACCACCAAATGTCGGTAGACATGGTCAACGAGATGGGCGGTTCTGCCACCCCCATGGCGTACAGCGAATTGTATACCGCCTTGCAGCAAGGAGTAGTAGATGGTGCCGAGAATAATCCTCCTTCTTTTGTCACTTCGGGTCATTACGAGGTGTGTAAATATTATACGCTGGACGAACACAGCTCCATTCCTGATGTACTGGTAATCAGCACGAAGTACTGGGATATCCTCCCCCCTCAGGAGCAACAGTGGATTAAGGCCGCCGCTAAGACTTCTGCCCAAGCGCAGAAGCAATTCTGGAAAGATGACGTTGCCAAGTGCATGGTCAAGCTGGCCGCCGAAAACGTGGAGATCATCCGCCCAGAAAAAAGCCTGTTTGCGGCTAAAACCAATGCGGTCCTCGCTGCTTTCAAAGAAGATCCAGCCATGGCAGCGCTAGTCGAAGCCATCCAAGCACAGTAAAACCACCTACAATATGAAAGTACTGTACAACCGTATCAATCGCCTGATCGAAGGGCTGTTGGTCCTGATCTTTGGCTTACTCGTACTAGATGTTTTGTGGCAGGTTTTTGCGCGCTACGTCCTCAATCAGTCCTACTCTTTTACGGAAGAATTTGCC
>JBCDGT010000777.1:0-2335 GCA_038750915.1 Bacteroidota bacterium | reverse complement strand
GCACCGGGCACGAAAACCCCTTTGCGATAAGTTTGTGTTTGCTCCGTTAGCAGGTCTACCTGAAGTACGGCATTTAGGGCTTCCAAAGCTACGGGGCTTCCGTCCCTACGTTGTACATAGCGTACCGCCTTTGATAGAGAGGCACCTTCAGGAAAGATATAGTAGCCATCAAAACCGGTTACTAAGTACTTCGTCCGGCCGGCTAATTCCTCGGTGAGGATGCCCATTGGTGGGTTATTCAGTGGATTGTTTTCCTCGATGCGGCTAAAACTGGTTTCAGGGTAGACGATGTAATCCACCGGAGCAGCATTTGTCGCCGCTAGACTCAACCGTTTGAAGGTGTCGATTTGTGCTCCTTGGTTATTTGCGAATTTCTCGAAATGCGGCTCAAAATTCGGCTGAATACTGGCTACTTTAATGGTGTCACTTGGCGGAGCATTGTAGGTGAAGTAGCGCACCAAAGAGCCGAGTAAAGGTAGAAGTACGACCAGGGCTAACCATATTTTAGGGCGCCGTAGCGCAGGTGCCGAGTAAGTTTTGAAAGCCAGGTAATTACTAGCCCAGATCCAGGCAGAGCCGCCCAGTACGCCGGTCAGCTCATACCACTGGATGAGGGAAGGGAATTGGGCAAAACCGTTGCCGAGGGTCAACCAGGGCCAGTTGAGTTCCCAGTTGTAGTGCCCGTGCTCGAAGGCGATCCAACCAGCCACCAGGGCCAGAATCGCGACCTTGGGAGAGCGCATGCTCGTCCAGTGGAAAAATAACCACGGTAGGCACATTAGGCAACTATTGGCTACAACGGCGACCAAGCCCGCAGCAAAGGCAGTATTGGTGACCCAGTAGGTCGCCAAGATGTTGTAGAGGACGAAGGCGCTGAAGCCGTGGCGGAACACTTCTCCGTAACCAGCTTTTTTTTCCTTGAGCCTTTGGTGAAGAATTAGTAAGGGGACAAAGCCAACCAACAACAAAAAAGGAAATGGCAGCAGGCCCGGAAAACCAAGGCCCAACAGCAGGCCGCTCATTGTACTGAGCAGGTTGTTGGCCCGGTAAGACCCATCCCTGCGAAAGGTGCGGAGAAGTAGGAGGCCACCGTAGGCGGCTAGGTATAGAAATAATGGAGCGAACCCCCAAAGCTTTTCTTCGGTGAAGCGGAGATACATACTCCCGGCAATGAGCACCGAAACGACCAGTAAACAAAAACCGATGATGCGGCGGAGGCGGTGAGACATGGATTGGTCTGTTGGAAATATAGATTTTACAGCCTAAACTATGGCACGAAGATACTTCCATCACCTAAAAAAGCGCCAGTGCTTCCGGATGGAAACACTGGCGAGAAATTGGTAACGAGTTAAAAAGAGGTAACTCGTCGGCTATGGTAGGTTATTTTAGTCGTCTTTAATTTCTTGATTAAGCCTCCGAGGTGGCAACGGCGGTAGACTTAGAGGCAGCAAGGCCGTAGATGACCAGACCAAATCCGATCTTGTTGATGGCATCGCCGATGTTGTAGCAAAGGTCAAGGAAACTGGCGGGTAAGGCGCCAGCAAGGAAGCCTCCTTCAATAGTCATGTAGCCGATGGGGTAAATGGCCCAGCCAGCGAAGACGAACCAGCCTAGAGCCTTCATCGCACCCTGCAACTTTGGATCATCAGAATTTGCGGAAAGCTTCTTCGCGGAACCAAACCATACCTCGTACAGGATACCTACGTAACCGACGGTAGAAATTACTCCCCACAGGATGGACTGCTCGCGGAATACGGTTTCTCCAAGATAACCAGCAACCAACATAAGTAGAGAATAGCCAATCATCTTCCATAAGAGACCTTGCTTAGCACCAAAGGCACGGAGAATTAAGTAGAACTCTACACACATCAGGGGGACGGTCAGAATCCAGTCAATGTACCGGAACTCGGTAGGAGAAGTACCCGTTTCTGCCCAGAAATCACGCATGTAGAAGTAGTGAACGGCCGCAATGAAGGTGATGAGGCCAGCAATCAGCATACTGTCACGCCATTTGCCCTGAACCTGGGTGAATTGAAAGAAGAAGAAGACGGTGGCAGCCATCATGGCCATGGAGCCAATGAAGAAGGTGAAGCCAATGTAGTCTCCAGATTGGATACTTGCCATAAACGGCAGGTTAGAAATGAAATCCATAAATAAGGATAATTTGATGAATAATAGTCAGCATCAGTGTCCATTAGAAGTGGCCACTGGGATAGGCTGAGGTTTGTTTGTTTTGCGTTGAGTGGTAGCGGCTGGGGTTGCAGCACGTATTTTTTCGGTCGGAGACCAGTGGAGGTAGAGTTGCTCTACCAGAATCATGTGGGGCAAGGTGAGG
>JBCDGT010000776.1:0-2340 GCA_038750915.1 Bacteroidota bacterium | reverse complement strand
CGAGAATTTACCCGCAGTTGTAGCTGAAGACCCTGCTTCCTACGGCAATCCCGCTTTTTTGCAGGGCATTGACCTTAAGGGATTGAATGAATTGAGTATACTAGCTGACCTGGATAAGCTTAAGGAAAATATTGACCAATTCCGCCCTTTTTCCGAACAGGTGGCATATCAACTAATGCAGAAGTTTAGGTATGCTTGGAATTATCATTCCAATGCCATTGAAGGAAATCAGCTTACCTACGGGGAAACCCTCACACTAATAATGCACGGGCTAACGGCGAAAGGTAAGCCGCTGAAAGATCATCTAGATGTTCAAGGGCACGAAAAAGCCGTAGACTTAATGCTGGAAATGGTTAAGGGAGTACGTAAAGTAAGCCAGTATGATGTACGGCAATTACACCAATTATTGCTAAAAGAAACTTACCAACAAGGAGCACGTACCCAAAGTGGTGAAATGGTTTTCCGGACCATCAATGTTGGTGAGTATAAGCGGCAACCAAACCACGTTCGCACCGCTGATGGTAGTATTCATTATTATGCTGATCCGAGGGATGTGCCCCATCGAGTGGCAGCACTTTTAGATTGGTACGATGCGGTAAAAGACAGCGGTGAGATTCATCCTTTGGTCGTTGCGACTATCTTCCACCACGAGTTGGTTGCTATTCATCCCTTTGATGATGGAAACGGACGCATGGGGCGTATTTTAATGAACTTTACCTTGATGCGTAAAGGCTACCCACCCATTGTTATTTCCCAAAAGAAACGACTTGGTTACTATGACGCCCTCAGTAAGGCCGATTTTGGCGATTTTCTGCCACTTGTCAAATACCTTGCCCAGGGGCTTGAGCAGAGTCTGGCAATTCAGTTTGATGGCGTAAGTAATGGAAACATACAGCCGTACCGCTGGCCGGATACAAAGTAAAACGTTCGTGATTTGCTATCCACGTTAATAACCTACCTTACCTGTCCTTTTCAAACAAGATCATGACCAATAAACAACAAATTCTCGCCCTACGCCCCGAAGGAATGCCGGACCCCGATACTTGGCGTCTGGAAGAAAATCCGGTACCGGAACTAAAGGACGGAGAGATCCTCCTGAAAAACCACTACATCTCCCTTGACCCCGCAATGCGGGGCTGGATGAACGACCGTAAGTCCTACATTCCACCCGTGCAGATCGGAGAGGTGATGCGGGCCGGTAGCGTTGGCGAGGTAATTAAGGTGAACAATAACCCCAACTTTAAAGTAGGGGATATCCTTACGGGATGGGGTGGGGTACAGCAGTACCACGTCTCGGATGGCAGTGGCTATTATCCCGTCAATCTAGACCTAGCACCGATGCCGACCTACATTGGCACCCTTGGTATGCCTGGTATGACGGCCTACTTCGGTATCCTAGAAGTAGGGAAGATTCAAGAAGGTGACGTTGTCCTCGTCTCTGGCGCCGCAGGAGCGGTGGGTAGCATTGTTGGGCAAATTGCCAAAATCAAGGGCTGTAAGGTAGTCGGTATTGCCGGAGGAGCGGAGAAGTGCCGTTACCTCACCGAAGAATTGGGTTTTGACGGCGCCATTGACTACAAGAACGAAGACGTTTACGCCGGCCTTAAAGAATACTGCCCCAAAGGCATCGACGTTTATTTCGATAACGTCGGCGGAGACATCCTCGATGCGGCTCTGACGCGGCTGCGCATGCACGCACGAATTGTTATCTGTGGTGCCATCTCTCAATACAATAATACAACACCCGTAAAAGGCCCCAGCAACTACTTAGCGCTGCTCGTCAACCGCGCTACGATGCAAGGGATGGTGGTCTTCGACTACGCCCGGGGCTACGCCGAAGCCGCCAAAACTATGGCCGGTTGGGTAGCAGAAGGAAAGCTCAAACACCGGGAAGATGTCTACGAAGGCATTGAAAATTTCCATCCTACTTTTGAGCGATTGTTTACTGGCGAGAAGATGGGAAAGTTAGTACTGAAGGTGGTGGAATAATTGGTAATAGCTCGTTAATGACTTAGTGTCTTCGGTCGGTTTTCGTTAGGGGTAGTAACTTCGTCGCTACAATCCCACGAAAATGAAGTACCTAAGCATTAGCCTTTTCTTTTTACTTGCGCTTACTGCCTGTAAGGAAGAACCCAAAGAACGCGTTCTCACGGCCGAAGACTTAGTGTCTACGGCTGCCTACGTGGCTAGCCCGGATCAGGCTACCTCCGATTATACGCCATTCTACATCCATAAGATTCCGGCGGAAAAAGATTTGAACGCTGCGACTACACCTGTGGGCGGATTCAATGGGTCGCGGATTTTTGTACCAGATATGATGCGAGCGGAAGCCCAAGTATT
>JBCDGT010000775.1:0-2350 GCA_038750915.1 Bacteroidota bacterium | reverse complement strand
CACTGGATAAGCTTGAGTTGCAGGATAGTTTTTATCGCCGGGCGGCCCAAATCTACCTTGAGCTGGGCAACTACCGTGACTTGAGCGCCACCTTTAATTCCCTAGCCGAATGTTACCTGCGAGAAAATCAGCATGACCGTGGCTTAAAAATCTTGAACGAAGCGCTGCTATACTGTGAGGTAGCCCAACAAAGAGGCCAGGATATTACCCTTGTCCTGGCTAGCATCAATCGTGAAATAGGAACCTACTATCGGGTAAAAGGACGGTTAGACTCTGCCCTCCTTTACTCCGTACGGGGAGCTACTCAGGAGATGTACTATTGGCGCCGTTCAGCCCTGTACAAAGCTAGCGAGGCCCGGCAGCTCCACCGTAATGAGCAACAAGAAAAACTACTCGTTGACCAAGAAAAGCAACTCCGCGCTGAACGAACCAGAGGATATGGCCTGATTGTATTCTTCGTGCTCGTATTATTACTTAGTATGTGGACGATAAAACTTTACCGTGAGCTAAAAAAGTCGAATGAACTAACTAAAAATCAAGCCATTGAGCTGTTGCATACTAATGACCAGCTGGAAGAAGCACTCCAGGTACAAGTAATGATGAAAGCAGAGTTGCAACACCGAGTAAAAAATAATATGCAGTTGATCTTGGGGATTTTTAGTCGCGGTCGGAATAACATAGACGACCCCGAAATTCAGCGGATGTTACGGACACAGCAGGAGCAAATCCGATCTATTTTGCTTTTGCACCAAAGAATGAACCTCAACTCCACGGAACGAGAGATTAAGCTAGCTGCTTATCTAGGGGATTTGGTCACTAATCTCGAGCGTAGTTATTCGGGCGTCTCCCCCAACGTCAAATTGCATTTGGATTTGAACGTCGATCTGATTCATATTGATGCTGCCGTTCCCCTGGGCCTCATTCTCAACGAATTGGTGACGAATGCCTACAAGTACGCCTTCCCCGAAGGCCGTTCGGGTAATATTCGCATTACTTTTTCGAAGGATCCCGACCATTTTTTCCTCCGGGTAGCTGACGACGGGGTTGGCTTGCCTGACGACGTGGCCTCCCGGCGTAATAGTGCTATGGGTACCCGGCTCATCTGGGGGTTGACCCGGCAGCTGGAAGGTGATATCGAGTGGATTTCGGCCAATCCTGGAACAGCGGTTCAGCTGAAATTTCGAGCATTTTTAAATGTAATTACTTAGATAGCCTACCCCTTGGATTAGGACGCTATACCCTTCATTATTGGTAAGGAGCTTTCGTACACAGAAAAGCTACAAAAGAGTGTCATTGGAAATATGTCCTATAATCCCTTTCCCAAAAAAGTCCTTAAATCCATGTAACGTTTTTCAAGCCCGACAGTATTTACCGCAGAAACTTGATCCCCCCCTGTAATCAATCGAAAATCATCATGTTTTCCATGCGTTTTCTATTACTGTTCGTCTCCTTAGTTTCAGCATCCGGATTATGCGCCCAGTCTACCGTTAAAGGCAGTGTGGTGACCGCCGACGGGGAGCCCGCCGTATATGCCACTGTATCCCTATACGACTCCGCTACCAACGAGGTGATCAAAGCCGTAAGCACAGATTTGGCGGGAAGTTTCGAGCTGACCACGGAGGTCAGCGCCTTCGGCCTTAGCGTTTCCTACCTTGGCTTCGCCGAGCGTCGCATCCTCGATCTGACTCCCTCAAACGGTCTGATTGATCTGGGGCGGATTGAACTGCATAAAGACACGAAACTACTCGATGAGGTGGTGGTAAAAGGAGAAAAATCAAGCGTGGAGTTTAAGCTGGATAAACGCGTATTTAACGTAGGTAAAGATCTCAACGCCCGTGGAGGGAACGCACTTAACGTACTGGAAAACGTCCCCTCCGTACAGGTGGACGTGGAAGGGAACGTGAGTTTGCGGGGCACCGAAAACGTACGCATTCTGATCAATGGGCGGCCAAATGGCCTAGTGGGCGATAATGGGAAAGGCCTGCGAGCACTCACCGCGGATCTGATTGATAAAATTGAAGTCATCACCAACCCGTCGGCCCGCTACGAGGCCGAAGGCACCGGAGGGGTTATAAATATTGTACTCAAAAAGAAACGCAGCCAGGGCCTAAACGGGTCTTTCAATGTCATTGCCGGACTACCCGAGTCTTACGGCGGGGCGGTTAACCTTAACTATCGTTCCGGTAACCTCAACTGGTTTACCAACTACGGACTGAACTACCGCAACCGGATCGGACAGCGCGGCGTAGTACAAGATCTTTTTATTGTCGAGGGCGTAAAGCGCAGCGATCAGACTGGACGCCTGGATCGCAGCGGCCTCAACCACAATTTTCGGCTTGGTGTGGATTAT
>JBCDGT010000774.1:0-2352 GCA_038750915.1 Bacteroidota bacterium | reverse complement strand
GCGGAGCAAGTAATTGCGACGATCAAGAAGGAGCTCGTGCTCGCAACAGAGGCAAGTCAGTCCTTTCGCTGTTGTGGCACTGAGATTGCTCACGCCAAGGCCTTCCCAGAAGGGATACTTGCCGAAGTAATGCTCGTAAGCGGCCAGCATCGGGTTGACCTGTCGGAATTGCTTGCGGGCTTTGTCAAGGTTGTAGTCCAATACGTAGTAATCTAGGGCCAGCTCCTCTCCGTCAAAGGCGACATAGGTACTATCGAAATGTACGTAGGAACCAATGCCAAGGCTAACGTTGTAGTTATTGATGGGGTAGGAGACGAACCAATCGTAACGCTTTTGGTAATTGTTGTCTAGCTCGACTTCCTCCCGGAGGTTACCGTTGCTCGCCACGAATAGGCGCTTTGGTACGGTAACGGAAATCAGCATGGAATCCGGCTCATCGCTGAGGTGATCTTTGTTTGGCCACCAGAGGCTGGCACCGGTTCCTTCGCAGGCCACCCCAATCCAGGTGCGATCGTGGCGGTCTAGGCTCCAAACAAAGCCGCCGTCCCAAGGCGCATTTTTAGCGGCAATCGGTTTGCCACCGTAGTAAATACTCATCCGGTGCACGGTATTTACGCCTTGCCGTCGTGGGAGCGTAACGAAAACGGCATCTTCTACCCGCTTATACTCGAGGGATTCTCCCGCCTGTACGATGCTGTCGATACCCATGTTTCGGAACAGATCGAGTTGTAGACGCTCAGTGGGGCTGGTTACGACGTAGTCCATATTCACCCATCCTTCGATGGCCCGGTCCGAAGGGTTTACTTCGAGGTGGAGTTCGTAGTAGGTTACGTCGAAGCTGGTTCGCTCTGGACGCAGCGAACCGCGTAGGGTATCGGCTCGGGAAAAGGCATGGTTTCCAAAGTAATTAATTTTTTGGGCGCGCACGCTGGTGCTGGCAATGGCAGTAAAAGCAAGGAAAAGAAAGAAGAGCGGTTTGGTAGGGTAGCGCAAGAGGAAAACTTTTGGAGAATGGTCAGGGCGAAGTTAGTCATTTCACGCATTGGATAAACTTTTGCGGCTGCGTCAGCAAAAGATACAGCCGATGAGGAAATGGTTGGTCCAGTTCCGCTCCATCGGATACATCTTTTCGCCTGACGCAATCGGTGTAAAGTTTATTCGATGCGTCGGAAACAGCGCCTTTTATTCCACCTCCACGATCATTTCAATCTCTACGGCAATATTACTCGGCAACGCCGCCATGCCTACGGCGGCGCGGGCGTGTTTACCTCGTTCTCCGAACACTTCGACCATTAGGTCGGAGAAGCCATTGACGACTTTAGGCTGGTCGGTGAAATCTGGCGTGGAATTGACCATGCCCAACACCTTGACGATGCGGCGAACCTTATTGAGATCACCGATCTCCGCCTGGAGCGCGGCGAGTTGATTAATGCCTACCACCCTGGCGGCTTCGTACCCCGCTTCAATGCTAAGGTCTTCTCCTAGTTTGCCAGTAATCCGCGTGCCATCGGGGCGGGTAGGCCCTTTGCCCGCGAGGAACACCAGGTTGCCGGTCCGGACGGCATTGACGTAATTGGCCAATGGCTTGGAGGGCGTCGGCAAGTCAATGCCTAGTGTGGTTAGTTGCTTCGCTACGTCATCCATAGGAGGTAAGGTGACCTCCTCGACGGCCTCATCAGGGCTTTCCTCCGCAGGAGGAGCACAGGCAACGAAAAGGATAAGTAGAGAAAGAAGAGCGAATAAACGAATATGCATGGTGGCAAGATAATAGTTGTCGCGGATTAAACCATCAGCCATATCCACCGTCTGATGGGGTGGGAAGCTATGTCGAATAATCGTAGCTTGCCGTTGAATTTTTGATAGAACCCTGATGAACAGACTATTTTTTAGCTTGCTTGTACTATCCCTAGTCTGCACCTGCGGGCGCGCCCAAAAAAGTGAGGGGCAAGATTTTTGGTTTACTTTTTTACAGCACCGCGACCCGGGAAATAATAAGGTGGCTCTGATTTCCGCCCGTCAGGCCACCAGTGGCGTTATTTCCGTGCCTGGCTCCGGCTGGAGCCAAAATTTTACGGTTGCGGCTAACGGAATTGCCAATATTACGCTTCCTCCGGGAGCGGAAACTTTGGGGTCGGAAACGGTTCGTTCTACGGCCGTACACGTCACTGCGAATGCCGTCGTCTCCGTTTATATGCACCAGTATTTCGGGTTTCGTTCCGAAGCTAGCTTGGTACTGCCAACTCCGGCGTTGGGGACAGACTATATGGTGTTGGCCTATACTGGCCGACCGGACAACAGCGTCAATTATCCGTCTACCTTAGCCGTGGTTGGTACCGAAGATGATACGGAAGT
>JBCDGT010000773.1:0-2359 GCA_038750915.1 Bacteroidota bacterium | reverse complement strand
GTTAAAAACTGTCCAGCGCGATACTCCAAGCGCTCCCGATCGGGCAGCTCCAGCCAGAAGCTACGTACCGTGGGGCTGCGTTGTTCGATGCGGCGGATCACCGCGGGTTTCCATTTACTCATCACTCGTAACCAAGGGGTTTACAATACCATGTCGTGGTATGCTATAACCGTCTGGTAGCCTTTGCTGTTGAAGAAGCCACGTATTTTTTCCGGGCTTTCTTCACTCAGTGCCCACAGAAAATCGCCCCCCCAGGCTCCGAGGCTTTTAAGTTGCCCAGGGAAATTCGGAAATAACCGCTCCTGCACGGGGGGGAGATTCAGGGTTTTACTAACGATCCTTTCATGCTCCGCCAGTAGGTGGGCGGCGGCGCGCAGGTGCAAACCCGGAGATAAAATAGCCGTAGTAATCTCCCCGATGGCTTGCTTTTGCCGCTCGCCTATCGTTTTTGCTCGGTAGGCGCTAATGCCCTCCCGGCTGTTCTGTTTCTGGTTCTGATAGACGAAATAGGTCTGGCGCAGCCAGTCCGGTTGCCAGTTAAGTTCCGTCACTTTAGGGGTGGGAGCTTGCCGCTCGTAGAGAATTGGCCCCTTAGCTACGGCACAGGCTAAGTCATAGCCACTCCCCCCGAAGGTCTTAGCCAGTAGAGCGTATGGGTCCACCCCGAGCCATTTGGCGAAAGCAGCCACCAGGGTCGAGCTACTCCCCAAGCCCCAGGCCCGGTCAAACTGCAGGCGGGTAGTCACTTTCAGCCCCCGAATCCGGGACGTAACCCCAGGTTTCAGGGCCTCAGCTGCCGCGAATAACTGGCGGATCCGACTGGCTGAATCCTCGCTTTGCACCTGCGGTCGCGCCAAATACTTGTTAGTCCATTCGCTACGGTCAAAGGCCCGACTAAACCAAAGTTTTTCTGCCTTATCGTAGGCTCGCCAGTAAAGATCGTGCTCTACACCATCCGCTGCTGGCAAAACTTGAAATGATTGCCCGAGCTGTGTCGGCACGGCCAGGGCCGGTACGCCGTCGAGCACAAAATATTCTCCGGTTAGCAATAACTTGCCACGAGTAGAAGTCTGAAATACCTGCTTAGGCATACCGAAGTCTCTTCAGGGAAACACCCGCGATCAATAAGATGACTACGGCGACCAAGTAGTTCATGGGGTCTTTCCACCAGTCGATTTTTTCCTGCCATTGCGGTGCCACCATCCCGCCATAGGCCTCGAAGGCGGCCCATAATGCGGGCGGTGCTCCTGGGTGTACCTCCAGGTAGGTTTTACGAGCGTGTTGTAAAGCTAGATCCGGCGATTTTCCTTCTTTGGTAGCAGTGTAGAAATAGTCCATTAGTTCGGCCGTCGCGTGGTCGTCTACCGCCCAGTTGGAAGCCACAACGGAGCGAGCGCCCGCGGCAATAAAAGCTTTAGTTAGGCCAACTCTTCCTTCTACTATGTTGAGCCCGCCGCCGCCCGTTTCGCAAGCACTTAGGGTGACCAGTTCCGCACGAAGCGGCTGTAGGCTTACGTCGGCGGCACGCAGCGAAACGGGTTCCGCCGCATCGTCCAGTAAATACACCCGACTGTTCAAGCCCTCCACTTCACTAGAAATCGCGTGGGTAGCTAGGTGCAACATACTGTATTTAGGCGCTTTATCCTGATAGCGGTCCAGGGTAGCTTCGTCCCCATAATAAAACTTACCACTACTCTTTTCCGCTAGATTGCGCAACTCTTCTTGGTTGTACGTAAGTGGCGGTAAAATGAATCCCGCTTGTCGTAATTCACTAGCATCCACCAGTTCGTTTTCGAAAGCCGGCGCGAAGCCAAGCACCCCAATTCTGTCTGGATCCATCTCTGTCTCTTGCAACATCTGCATGGTCTTAATCGAAAATTGCCGACTGACCGCGTGCTCTACGCCTAAGTAACGGGCTGGGCCTTCAGTGTCCATTCGCAAAGAAGAAAAAGATACGGGCTCTAAAAAGCCATTAGCAACGATGTGAATTCTGGAAGGGAAAAAGCTGTACAAATCCCCGAGGAGCAGTTGGTAGAGTTCCCGATTGGCTTCTGCTAGTGCCTCTGCTTGTTTCGGTTGCTGGCGCAGCGTTGGGATTTCCTCTATTAGTTGGCTTAGCCGGCGGGCATCATCCGTAATGTCGCGGACGAAGGTAGTATCGGCGTCTAGGTAGAAGCGGTAAATAGCTGCCGAAGAGACGCTATAACAAATCGTCGCAGCATCTGATTTTAACATTTCTTCTTGTAAATGAGTCAGGTCTATATCATATCATCAAGTAATTCCTGATAGTGTCTAGGATGTTTTTCAAATAATTCATTTTCTAAGTTTTGGAGAATAAGATATTTACCCTCAAAGTCAG
>JBCDGT010000772.1:0-2365 GCA_038750915.1 Bacteroidota bacterium | reverse complement strand
CGTTGCCCTTCAGGACGACCCAAGGGCCGTCCCAGTTAGTGCCTTCAGTCAGGCCTTCAATTGTAGCTCCGGAGTCGTAGTCAAAACTCTCGACGGATTGAGCTACTGTCTGCTGGGCGCCCAGCAATAAGACGGCGATTAACAGTGTAAATAGTTTTTGCATAATAAGACGACTTGAGTTTTCAGAAGTGCGATGCGGGCGCCGGGTAAAATTTGAAGTATGAAGTTTGAAGTGTGAAAAATTTCATTTGACTTTCTTACTTCGCACTTCAAACTTTTCATTGCACCTGCGGAAGCGCCCATATGGTATGAGTGTGTGGCTATTCCCAGCCCGGGTTTTGGGTATAGCCGTAGAGTTCCACCTCGTTTGGTGGAATGGCCAATAGAATGCGGATATTCGTATAGGCCTCGGGGAAATCATCCAGGAAGGATTGCTTCCCCTTTTGCTCTTCGCCGTGGGCCAGCATGGTTTCCACGTAGGTACCATAGCGGATGAGATCGTAGGTGCGGGAGTTTTCGTAGGCTAATTCAACCCGGCGTTCTCGGCGGATGGCTTGCCGTAGGTCTTCTTCGGTGCGTAGGTCCAGTTCCGGTACGGGATTGCCGGGGAAGTAGAAGGGCAGACCAGCCCTTGCTCGGAGACCGTTGAGGGTTTCGAAGACGGAATTGGGTAGTCCTCCTTCGGTTTCCAGGCGGGCTTCGGCTTGCATCAGCAGCACATCAGCGTACCGCATGATGGGGAAGTCGATATCAATACCCACTCCGCCGGTAGGGAAGGGGACCTCTAGGAATTTTCTGCTGTAAGGAATACTGTCTAGCTCCGGGTTGTTGAACGGGGTGTCGTAAAAGCCGATGGTGAACGCTTTTCGTAGGTCACCTTCTTCATAGGCTTCGAGCAAGCTACAAGTTGGGATGTTAAATCCACCTTGATTACGGGCAGGACCATCGGTGATATCCGTTCCTGATTCCGGTAACCAACTGAGCATAAAGCCAGCCCCTTGGTTGGCGCCAGCATCGAACTGACCAGCATAAATGATTTCGCTGTTGTTATCCACCCGGAATACGTCAGCGTAAGTATTCTGTAACTGGTATTCACCGGATTCGACGATTGCGTCGAGCAGCGGTAATGCAGCAGCGTATTCCCTCCGGGCAAAATGCGCGCGGGCGAGTCCCATCAAAGCCGCACCTTGCGTAACACGGCCGGTTTCTGCGTTGGACCAGCGGACGGGTAAGTTATCGATAGCAAATTGCAGGTCGGGTAAGACTACTTGCTGGTATATCTCATCGGGGCCGCTCTGCCGTAAGCGAATCAAAGATTCTCCACCATCTTGCAGGGGCTCCAACACTAAGGGAATGTTCCCGTAGTGCTGTACAGCCAGGAAATAAAGGTAGCCGCGGAAAAAGCGCGCTTCGGCTTCGCGGGCCAGCTTCAAATCAGCATCTTCAAAGGGTACATCGCCTACCTGAGCAATGATGTAGTTGGTCCGGGCAATGGAATTGTAGAGGTCATTGTAAAAGCCCCCGAGAAACCCGTTGTCGGTATTCATCAGAAAGTAGTCGATCTCTTCGATGCCCGTTCTGCCCCGGTCGTTGAGGTCGAACTCGAAGGTGGTATTGTCAGAACGGTATTCTCCGTACTGGTAGAGGCGACCAATATTGAGACCGCGCATCTGGCGGTAGAGGGCGTTATTGGCTTCCTCGATGTGGCGCGGGGTTTCGTAAAAATTTGAAGGCGTGAACCGGCCGTCGGGTACCCGCGTCAAGAACTCGTCCTCATCGCAGGCAAAGAAGCCCAAGCAAAGGAACAGCAACAAGCTAATTTTTGGTAGAGTGAGCATCTGCTTATTCATGGCTACGCGATTTAGAGGTTGGCATTAAGGCCCACCACGAAAGATCGTACGGAGGGATACGTGTTGTAATTGATATTCCGCTGGAAAGAATTGGGGCCCCGGCTCGTTTCGGGGTTTCCTCGCCAAGGGCTAAAAACGAAGGGGTTCTGGGCCGTCAGCGTCAGGGTAGCCCCGCGAATACTCTCCACATTTTGTAGTAAGCGATCTAGCCGGTAGCTCAGGGTAATATTACTGATCCGGAAGAAGGAACCATTATTGACTGCTAGGCTATTGGGCCAACGGTAGCGCTGGGAAGACTGTGCGGTTTCCGTTGTTGGTGTACGAATACTAAAATCTGTATCACCCGGTCGGTAGCGATTAAGTACTTCTCGCCGCGGGTTGAAATCATCGCTGGTATTCAACTCAATCTCACGGCTAAGGTCGTAGATCAAGCTGCCTTGTTCGCCATTGCCAACGATGCGAAGACCAAAGTCTTTCCAAGTAACGAAGCTGGTTACCCCGTAGGTAAAATCAGG
>JBCDGT010000771.1:0-2367 GCA_038750915.1 Bacteroidota bacterium | reverse complement strand
CTTCTGGTTCGCCCAGCAAGGGAGTATTTACGTTTTTGTAGTACTGATCTTCGTGTACGTATACCTGATGAACCGCCTCGATAAAAAATATGGATTTGGGGAATAAGGCCAATCCCCTCTTCCAATATTCACCGCTCACTGATTCCAACATGACCGTACAAACCTAGACCTACCTCATCGTCGGCCTCACTTTCGCCCTTTACATCAGCATGGCCATTTTGGGCCAGGGCAGGGACCCCGGAAGGATTCGGTACGGTAGCGATGCAGGTTAACCTGATTGTCTCCTTTGCCATAAGCCGGCTCACGGCTCCCCCAATCCAGCGCGTACAAGAAATTGTAGAATACATTCGGATTCCAAGCGGTGCTGGCGAGGCCAGCGCACATTAGGCCACCTTACAATCATCCCGAATTTAGTTGACTCCTAAAGACTCTAGCGAGTAGAGCGGGCCTTCGGTATTAGTAGCGAGTAGATCATTCAACTTAGGCAAAACCTTGTTTACACTTGTCAGAACAATGGTCAGGCGTCTATAAAATCGCTATACACCTAAAAAAATATTCTTGTTTTCATACTCAATATAAATACCTGATTATCAAATAATTAACAAGCCTATAAGTTGGCACTATACCGACCAAAACAACATTGTATAGTCATTGTATACAACTCTGCAAACAGAATTAAGGTTAGCTTGTGGACAAGATCAGCAAATTATATTGCCAAGTAGGTCTGCATTTCAGTACATTATCACTCACACTTAAAGTCGGTATGAAAAAACTAGTTCTACTACTACTATTTCTCTTTCCCGTCGTGACCTTAACTGCTCAAAGCCCGCAAGTTGTCGTAGACAATGGCCCGGACGGGATGAGGCTAAAGGTCAACGGAGAAGACTTCATGATCAACGGCATGAACTGGGATTACTTTCCCATCGGAACCACCGTAACCTACAGTTTATGGAAGCAACCGGATGATATTATCCGCGCGGCCTTGGACGAGGAGATGGCTTTACTGCAGAATATGGGAGTGAATACCATTCGGCAGTACACTGGTGTTCCGCCAAAATGGATCACCTACATCTACGAGCGCTACGGTATTTACACCATGCTTAACCATGCGTTTGGTCGTTACGGCTTGACGATCGACGGTGGCTGGATGGCGAATACTGAATACGCCGATCCACGTGTTCGTGCGCTGCTTCTCAAAGAGACGCGGGAGATGGTCCAGGAATATCAGGGTACACCTGGCTTGTTGATGTACCTACTGGGTAACGAAAATAACTATGGTCTCTTCTGGGGAGGTGCCGAAACGGAGGACCTTCCCATTCAAGACAGGAAATCTACCGTTCGGGCCCAGGCGATGTATAAGGTCTTTAATCAGGCCGTACTTGGCATGAAAGCAGTAGACACCTCCATTCCCGTAGCCATGTGTAATGGAGATTTATTGTTCATGGAGTTGATCGTAAAGGAGTGCCCGGACGTAGATATCTACGGTACTAACATGTACCGTGGTGTCTCCTTCGGCGATGCTTTTGATCGCGTACAGAGAGAATACGGAAAGCCCATCATGTTTACGGAGTTTGGGGCAGATGCCTTCAATGCCATCAGCAATAGCGAGGACCAGCTTTCCCAAGCTTATTACATGACGGGGAACTGGAAAGAAATTTACGCTAATGCTGCCGGAATGGGTGGAGTTGGCAATTCTCTTGGTGGCTTTACCTTCCAATTCAGCGACGGCTGGTGGAAGTACGGGCAGACGGAGCGCCTGGACGTACACGATAACGTTGCTTCTTGGGATAACGGTGGCTACGAGCGCGACTTTATCGAAGGTGAAAACAACATGAACGAGGAGTGGTTTGGTGTTGCCGCTAAAGGCCCCACTAACGAAAGAGGCCTCTACCAACTCTACCCCCGTGCGGCTTATTATGCGCTAAAAGAGGCGCACCGCTTCAACCCGTATGCCGAGGATGCATCAATTTCTGCCTTAGACCGGCATTTTTCGGGCATCCAATTAATGGACGCTGTACTGAAAGCTCGGGGCGATCAAGCAGCACTTGAGGGGGCGAGTGCGAAAAAAGTACAGTTGAGCCGTTTGAGCGCCGAACTAACGAGCTTCAATACTGGCGGAAGCCTTATCTCCACGCCCAAAGAGGATGACCCTACGGATAACATGTTCCCCAACCAGCAGGGCTTTGACCACATGCAGTCATTCTTCGTCGGCGTTCAGGCACAGCCAAATCCGAGCCTGCGGGCCAACGTAGAATTCAACATTCTCGGCAACGTAGCCCAGAACCCGATCAACGAAGAATGACTGCATGTGGTCAAAGCCCTGCTGGTTGGGGAACATGTTATCCGTAGGGTCATCCTCTTTGGGCG
>JBCDGT010000770.1:0-2369 GCA_038750915.1 Bacteroidota bacterium | reverse complement strand
GCAGCGCAGACATCGGCGGGGCGAAACCAGCTGTCGCTACTGGTCATAAGTGGTACGATCTCTGCGCTGAAACCGGCACCCAGCGCTTGCACCGGGTAAGCCCTTACGACATTGTGCCCTGGCTCGCAGTGGATCATCTGACCCTGAAAAACAGTAGGGAGTTGATCGCCTTCGTAGACCAGCATCCCGGTGGGGCTGCCCGATCCGGTTTGGAGAAGATTTGGGACTACACCAGGATCATTCAAGTGCCAATGCCTTTTCGGGATTTCGGGATGCATGCCTACCCGGCTTTCCTGCCAGGCCGCCCCAGTGATCTCGTCGTGGAAGCCGTAGTTGCCATAATCCATCACGAAGTTGATCCGGGTGCCCTCGTTACCGTCGTCGTCGTTATCCGATTGCCACATCCGGCCGTAAGCATCCAGGGCCACCTCATAGTTGTTGCGGAAGTTGTGGGCCATGATCTCCAAGTCCGATCCGTCAGCATTACAGCGAAAGATCATCCCCTGGCGAAAGGCCTTGCCTTCTTCTACGGTATTGCCGTGGCGATCGACGGCCAGGCTGCCATCCTTAAGACGGAGGCGCTTGCCGGCATTTCCAAAATTGAAGTATAATTTACCGTCGGGGCCGAAGACAATCGCGTGTACGCCGTGATCGTGGTCAATGCCTTCCAAACCAGTAAATAAGGTGTCCATTTTTTCGGGAACATCGTCGCCATCGGCGTCGGTAAACACCAGCATGTTGGGGCTGGCGGCAACGTAAACTTTCTCTCCTAGTTTGGCTATACCTAGGGCGGCGTTTACCGCTACTCCCTGGAAGAAAACCTTCTTTTTGTCAGCGGTACCGTCGCCATCCATATCCTCGAGGATCAGGATTTGGTCCCCACCTTCTTTTTCGGGATGATCATGGTTATAGCGCCGGTAATTCTGTGCGGTGCACACCCAGGCCCGGCCACGCTCATCGATGTCTAGGTTGGTGGGATTGGTCAGCATTGGCTCCCCGGCGAAGGTTTGTAATCCGATTCCCTCGTGTAAGGTAAAACTCGCCGGAGCATTAGCCAAAAGGCGTTTTTCTTCTTCGGGTAGTTGATTAAATTCAACTTCAGGGGTTTGGTCGTTGCAACTACCTAATAGAAGGGTACCAATAAGGATGCCGGCAAATAACTTATTCATATCGACTCAAAGTAAAACGGGCATGATAGTGGGTATGAATGTAAGGAAAATCTCTGGTTAGACGGCCTGGTAAAAGAATCATTTCAAGGCAGAGAAAGACGGAATTTCCGAATTACCTTGCGGCCCATGACTAAGCCTTCCGCCGCAGATTATTTCACCCTAATCGGGCTTAGCCTCATTTGGGGGACCAGCTATATTCTCATTAAGAAAGGCTTGGAGGTGTTCAGTCCAGTGCAAGTGGCGGCTTTGCGGCTTGGTATTTCCGCACTGGCCTTGGCGCCACTTGCCTACCGCCATCTACGCCGGATCAAGCCAAAGCAGGTGCCCATCTTAATTGCAATTGGAATTACCGGAACGGGCCTGCCGAGTTTCTTGTTTCCCTTTGCCCAAACCCAATTGAGCAGTAGTCTTACGGGCATGCTAAGTGGCCTAACTCCTTTGTGCACTCTGATTGTTGCTTGGCTCTTCTTTGCCAATCGTGACATCAGCAAATGGCAAACCGTCGGTATCTTACTGGGTTTGGGTGGTGCAGTTCTTTTGGCCTGGGCGGCTCCAGGCAAAGCGGGGCAGACCACCCAGTTGGCCTACGCCGGCTTCATTTTGTTGGCTTGTTTTTGTTACGCAACCAGCTCTAATTTGGTGGCTACCTTTTTCAAAAAATTGCCTTCGCTAACCATCACCGTGACGAGCTTCTTCTTGGTGGGGGTGCCAGCATTGATTTGGGCGCTTACCGCAGGTGCTGTATTCGGTACGGTTACGGAGCACGCGACGAACCAGGAAGGCTGGTGGGCACTGGGGTACGTCGCTGCTTTAGCTATTGGCAGTACCGTATTGGCTAGTATTGTTTTTTTTCGAATGGTACAGCGAACCGGGGCGGTGTTTGCTAGTACGGTGAGTTACCTCATTCCGCTGGTTGCGTTGAGCTGGGGGTTGTTGGTTGGCGAGGGCTTGAATGCTTGGCAAATACCCGGAATTGTCTTGGTGCTGCTAGGTGTCTTCCTCAGTAGAGGCAAGTAATCGCGCGGAAATAGCGTTATTGGGCGATGATGAAAGACCCGTTGCCAGCGGCTGCTGAAAATTTAGGGAAACTGTTCTGGACTTGTCCGGTAGCGGAGGGCCACCCTTCGATACTGTTGGTCAAGTTGATTTTTTTACTTGCCTTGCTGTTTTTACCCCTATTGGCACCTGCGGCCGCGCCAT
>JBCDGT010000769.1:0-2375 GCA_038750915.1 Bacteroidota bacterium | reverse complement strand
TACCGCCCATCCGGAGGCAGCAGATCTCTTGGCTTAATCGCCCTGACAGCCTACCTAACGACAGTTAGGCGGAAAGAAATCAGTATTCGTAAAATTCTTGGTGCAGGTCGCCGGGATATCCTCAGGCGCTTCAACTTAGAATATCTACCCTTCCTGGGGTTAGCCATGGCTGTAGCCGTTCCCCTAACTTGGCTGGGGCTTAATTGGTGGTTGGAAGGTTTTGCATACCGGATTAGCTTACACCCCTTGGTTTTCCTACTGGCCGGAATCATTACCCTCATTATTACTATGGCAACGGTTAGTATTGTGACGCTCCGCGCCGCTAGCGTTATTCCCGCTCGGGTTCTATCGGAAAATTAGTTGGGTTTGCCTTGTCTTCAACACCACCCTTCTCCAACGGAGAAGGATCAGGGAGAGGTGTAGCTAAGTAAAGCAAGAAGAGCATATAACCTTACTTTATTCTAGTCCGAAACATCTCCTGAGGGCCTTCCTTAGTCACCAAGGTCCCGACTAACTCATCGCCCTTGGCGATGGGACCAACACCTTGCGGTGTCCCGGTAAAAAGCAAATCACCTTTCTGGAGGCGGAAGAACTGACTGACGTAGCAGATCAAGGTCGTCAAATCGAAGATCATGTTTCTACTGTGGCCGTGCTGTACCCGCTCACCGTTTTTATCGAGGTAAAATTCGATGTCGTTCAGCTCATCGAATGCTTCGGGTGGATAGAAGTCAGGGGACAAAGGAGCGGAATTGTCAAAACCTTTAGCAATTTCCCAGGGGTGGCCTTTGGCTTTTAGTTCACTTTGTAAATCCCGTGCGGTAAGGTCGAGACCGAGGCCGATGGCCCTGACGTAGTCCATGGCAAACTGTGGCTGCACGTGGCGGCCGTTTTTTGCGATTTTAATGACCAACTCCGTTTCGAAATGGATATCGTTGGAGTAGTCCGGGTAATAAAACGGCTTGTTATTGGGTAAGATGGCCGTAGGTGGTTTCATGAATACCAGTGGCTTGCCTGGTGTCTTGTTCCCAAATTCCGCGGCGTGAGCGGCGTAGTTGCGGCCAATGCAGAAGATTTTCATTTTAAGGTAGCTTTTGGATGCAGCCTGATTTTACTGTAAAGAGCCTATAGTTGAGACAAGGTATGCCTTGTCTGTACTTAATTAGTGGGCCAACCGCCATGCTGTTTCTTGAAGATTCTCCCGAATCCGTCCGGGTATATCAGAGGTATCCGCCGGCACGAAGTCCTTACCCGTCACTTTTTCGTAGAGCTCGACGTAGCGGTTGGTGACGAGCTCTACGAAAGCATCAGGCATAGCGGGTATGGTCTGCCCCTCGAGGCCCTGGAAACCGTTCTCCATGAGCCATTCCCGGACAAATTCCTTCGAAAGTTGTTTTTGCCGTTCCCCCTTAGCCTGCCGTTCGGCGTAACCGTCGGCGTAGAAATATCGGCTGGAATCGGGGGTATGGATTTCATCAATAAGATAAATCTCCCTGTCTAAAAGGCCGAACTCATACTTAGTATCAACTAAGATGAGACCAGTCTCCGCCGCCATGGCCGTTCCCCGGGTGAAGAGCCGGCGGGTGTAGTCTTCGAGCTTACTGTAAGTAGCCTCGTCCAGGAGGCCTCGGGCTAGAATTTCAGCCCGACTTATATCTTCATCGTGACCCTCTTCCGCTTTCGTAGCGGGGGTGATGATGGGTTCTGGAAAAGCATCGCTTTCTCGCATTCCAGCTGGCATTTCCACCCCACATAGCACCCGCGGCCGCGCCGCTTCTTCTGCCTTTTTATAAGTCCGCCAGGCGTGCCCTACTGCGTAGCCACGAATGACCATCTCAATCGGAATAGCCGCGCATGCTTTACCAATGGCTACGTTTGGATCCGGGGAAGTTTCCAGCCAGTTGGGGCAAATGTCCCGAGTTGCTTCTAGGAAATGGATAGCCGTCTGGTTCAGGATCTGCCCCTTATGGGGAATAGCACGCGGCAATACGTGATCAAAGGCAGAAATTCGATCACTAGCGACCATGAGTAGTTGGTCGCCACGGCGGTATACATCCCGGACTTTACCCCGGTAAAAATCAGCGGGGGGGTCAAAAGTCAGCTCGGTTTGGCGAAGGGCCTCAGACATGGAAAGCAGATAAGGGTGAGGAGAATTGAGGTCGCAAATATAGGATGACCGGTCGAACTCCAGTGCCATAAAAAAAACGGCCCGCCCCCGGAGGGAAGCGAGCCGCTGAGTAGTGATTAATCGTATAGCTTAAAGCTGCTCTTCGGACGCAAAGAGGGCTTCAGCGTCGTCTAGATCCCCTACGGGTGGCAGGTCTGGAGCTGCTTGCTCCCGAGCGGAAATCTTTTCTTTATGTTTTTTAATCTGGCGG
>JBCDGT010000768.1:0-2380 GCA_038750915.1 Bacteroidota bacterium | reverse complement strand
TTAAGATCAACGAAGACATCGTAGATACTCTTGGCTACCGCCTCCTTTTTGATGCCGCCTTCCCCCATATTCCTCCTGGTTCCCGCTACGAACTGCTGCCCGCAGCCTTAGCCATCGCTGCCTACGAGCGTACCCTACTGGCCTCGGAAGCTCCTTTCCAAAAATGGCTGAAGGGCAACCCTAATGCTCTGACCCAAAATGAGCTAGAAGGAGCCATTCTCTTCTTCGGCAAAGCCGACTGTGTTAGTTGCCACACTGGCCCCGCATTGAACAGCATGGCCTTCCACGCCCAGGGCATGGCCGACTTGGTAGATTGTCCTGAGTCCACCTTTCTGACTCGGGTAGACAACGTCGAAAATCGAGGACGCGGAGGATTTACTGGTAATACGGAAGATGACTATAAATTCAAGGTGCCTCAGCTATACAGCCTCAAGCGTAGCCCCTTTTATGGTCACGGTTCTAGCTTTCGCAGCCTAAGCGATGTTGTCGCGTACAAAAACTTGGCCGTCCCAGAGAACAGCCGTGTACCCATCAGCCAATTATCCACAAGTTTTCAACCTCTCGGCCTCACGGATACCGAGATTGATGCCCTCACGGCCTTCCTCACCGATGGCTTAGACGACTCCCGCTTACGCCGCTTTGAGCCCAACGCCCTGCCCTCCGGGCAGTGTTTTCCTAACCACGATGAGGAATCACGGTCGGATTTAGGGTGTGATTAAGTAATAGCTCAAGGGGACCACTTTATCTTTAAGTGCTACCTTTGGTGAGTATGGTTACCGCCAGTCAAATCAAAATTAAACTAATGCTAGACACCTCGACTGGAGCTTACCAAGTTGGTGATACAATAAGCGGAAAAATCTGCGTAACCGTTCCTGCAACAATCGCTATTTGGCGGATTGATTTAGATTTTGGACAAGAGCGTCAATCCATAGCCCACGACACTGTTCTTAAACCAGGGGACAACTATTTCGAGTTCCGTGGTCCTGGGCCATTTACCGTCCCAAATTACCGGGGAAACCATCTTGCCGCCTCAATCCAACACCAAATAAAGCTGGAATTACTTCCTAGCAGAATGCATAATGAGTTAAAGGGAGATCAGTATGTTCAAGCTTTTAATTTAGAGGGCACCAGTGGAACAAGCCGAGTTTTCTCCCTATCAGTTGGGATGGAAGGCTCCCGCTACCATATCCCCGCCAGCCCCGTGGTTTTTCGGGAAAACATTCCCTACTGGAGGGCAGCAATACCAGCTCTGTTCCTCCTACTTCCTATCCATTTCATCTTCAAGCTAATTATCTTTCCCCTTTTCCTTTTCTTGCTCTGGCGACTTGAAAAAGCCTTCGTCAACCACCATCGCTACGGGCATCTAAAAGGAGAAATAAAAACAGACCTTAAAGGCCGGCCTCATCTCCACTTGACCACTAACGGCATCAATCAAGAGTTTCTGGAAGCGGAAATCGGTTGGCAGCTCCTCGAGGTGCAGGGCAGTGGCGACCATCAAGTAAGCCGCCTCGGCATCGCTACTAGTGCCAAAATCAAAGACGTTGCCATCGCGCTACGCCACCGGGATTACATCATACCCGTTCCTTTACCGGAGCAACCAGTACCCCACACCGTCAGCTTCGGCAACACCAGCTTCCGTTGGCAGCTAGAGCTTCGAGAACCCAAAAAAAACTCTGTCCGACGGCTTTTCAGCCAGGAGATTAAAATTGGATTGATTCCTGAGGGAAGTCGGCCACCCATACCATTGGAAGAGAATCAGTTAGAGTTGATGGAGTTAGGAGAACGCAGAAAAGAACCCGCCAAAAGATAAAGGCATTACTAACGGCTAAAGCCGGGGTTACAGATATTAACCACTCCCTCCGGTGCGGAACCGGTAACCTACCCCGTGTACGGTCTGAATTTTCGTGCCTTCCGCAGCCTGTAACTTCTTTCGCAACCGGGAAACGAAAACATCCAGGCTTCTGCCCACCATGATACCCTCTGCTCCCCAAACGGCATCGTGGATGTCCTGACGAGACAACACCTCATTCGGGCGCTGCATTAGGTAACGCAACAACTGGCTTTCCCGATAAGTAAGTTCTTGCTTTTCTCCGCTTATGATTAACAATTGGGCCGTAGGGTCAAAGCTTGCATTAGGCGCAAAAGAAGTAAAAGGTGGGTCAGTTGAACTCTTAGTAACGGGCAATGAAGCATAGCGGGAGACGGGGGCTAGAGAAGGGTCTCGAACGGCGAGAAAACAACCGTAAGCCATTAAGCCTATTCCGAACATCCACCAAGGGAAGTGATTGTTTTTCTCGGGAGTAGGAGGGAGGAAACTTAACAAAACATTAGCACAGCGCTCCGGCTGGTCTCTTCCCGTACAGGAAGGGTCAGAAGGCCC
>JBCDGT010000767.1:0-2383 GCA_038750915.1 Bacteroidota bacterium | reverse complement strand
TGACTAGGTCGTAGCGATCCCATAATGCCCACTGGATGGCAGCGTCTAATCTTTCTTGTGGCTGCTGGGCGGGCAGGGAAGTCATTAATTCATCTAAGTCTTGGATAGGATATTTCATGGGCGCTATTGCTTAGCTTCAAGAGCGATGACCCGACAGGGGGAGCCATCTCCTGCCTCGAATTTAAGGGGTAGGGCGATCAGCGTGACCGAAGGGGCTTTGATTTTATCGAGATTAACCAAGCCTTCCACGATAATCACTTCACCGCCCAGCAGGATTCGATGAATATTAGTTACTTCTGCAATATCATTTACGTCGGCAACTGAGGGCCCTTCTACTCCAAGGATTTTAACCTGCTTTTCTACGCACCAGCGCGCTAGCGCTTCGCTTATTCTGGGTAAACCATTCCGGAAACGAGGGTGGGGTAGGTGTTGGTCCCAACCAGTATGCAGTAAAAGGCTATCTCCGGCACTAAAATCATCTTTTATCTCAGCGACAACCTCAACTCCAAGCAAGGCCCCGTCTTTCGTGACCGGAACTCGGAGCACCCAGCTTTTACCCATTAAACTCTCAAGGGGGTAATTCTCGATGCCCGTATCATTGACGGCAAAGTGACGTGGGGCATCCATGTGCGTACCAGCGTGGGAGTATAGTTTCAACCAACGCGCGTTCCAGCCGTCGCGCTCAATTTCTCGCGCCGTCTCCCAAGAATACCCGACCACTTCTGAACTGTAGGTGCGGGTAAGGTCGTGGAGATGGTATTTGGTGAAATCAAGCATGCGAGGTTTTTCAGACTAAGGGCTTATTTGAAGCAGAGTGAGGGCCTTAAACAAGGTTAGATGGCGGCTAGTGCGGCCTCGGTAATTTGTTCCGTTGAAGCCGTACCGCCCAACTCGGCAGTGAGCGTGCCGCTAGCCGTGACGCTATTGATCGCCCGCATAATATCCGCCGCTGCAGCGGTTTCTCCTAGGTGGTCCAGTAAAAGTGCCGCCGACCAGAACTGACCAATCGGATTGGCCTTACCCTGCCCCATAATATCCGGTGCAGATCCGTGAATGGGTTCGAACATGGACGGGAATGTCTTTTCTGGGTTGATGTTACCACTTCCGCCCAACCCAAGACTGCCCATTATCGCACCACCCAAGTCACTGAGAATGTCGCCTAGCATGTTGGTGGTGAGTACGACGTCGAAGTACTCGGGGTGTAAGACAAAGTTGGCCGAAGCCGCATCGATGTACATTTTACGGTATTCGACGTCGGGGTATTCGGCGGCTACTTCAGCGATGGTATTGTCCCACAGCGTAAGGGTGTGGATCATGGTGTTCGATTTGGTAACGTTAGTAACGTGCTTCCGCCGTTTTCGAGCCAATTCAAAAGCGTACTTAGCTACCCGGCGAGTACCGACCTTCGTAAAGATATTCGTGTCTACGGCAAAACCTTCGGGCGTGTCGCCGTACATGGTGCGTCCACTCTGGACAAATTCCCCTTCGTTGTTCTCCCGGATGATCACAAAATCAATGTCCTCCTGGCCTTTGCTGCGTAAAGGACTCTTAATGCCATCAAAGAGTTTTACCGGACGATAGTTAACGTACTGCTTGAAGGAGGTCCGTACGAGATTGGTGAAGTCTTTGAAAGGAAGCCGATCGTCTACTTCAGGAAGACCAACTGCTCCGAAAAGAACAGCATCGAAATTTTGTAGGGTGGCTAGCCCATCTTCCGGCAAAAAAGCACCGTGTTTAAGGTAATGTCCAGCCCCCCAAAGAAAGGTTTCGGACTCAATTTTAAAACCATGTTTGGCCGCTGCCGCCGCAAGAAGTTTCATGCCTGCAGGGACGATTTCGTGCCCAATACCGTCACCATTGACGGCGGCTATTTTGTAGGTGGTCATTTGATATTTTATTGCAGTGTGAGTAAAGCTGCTGCAATAGTACTAAATGGAATTTTGAATTCAAAATTTAATATTGTCGGTTTTTCTACCTTTACCCCCATGGAACATTTGGAGTTAGTGGATCGGGTATATTTATCTGTGAAGCAGATGATCCTGAACCAAGAGTTGGCTCCAGGAGAGAAGTTGGTGCAAGAAAAGTTAGCTAATCGCTTGGGAGTCAGCCGTAGCCCCTTGTTGAAGGCCCTTCAACGGTTGGAGTCGGAGCTATTAGTAAGAAGTATTCCTCGACGAGGAATGTACGTTAGGGAAGTAGACCACCGGGATATTAAGGACGTCTTTGAATGTCGGGCGGTTATCGAAGGCCTTTGTGCCCGCTTAACCGCTGAGAAGATCACCCCCAAACAGCTCAAAGCCCTCGAGGCATGCTTTGCTCCCTTTGTGGGAAAAGAAAATATCAACCGGGAAAACTACGCGTAACGACCCTATTACCCGAAAAC
>JBCDGT010000766.1:0-2386 GCA_038750915.1 Bacteroidota bacterium | reverse complement strand
ATGGCTTCAAATTGTTCCTGGGCCTGGTTCATGGCCCAGTTCACAGCTTCCTTAATGGCGTGGCCTGCGTAGCGGGCGGCCTGTAGGGCATCTTCCCACAACTCAGCCGTTTTGTTCTCGGCGGCCGTCAGTACGTAGTCTAGTACTTCCCCAAATCGCCCCGTCCGGCGAATGACAGCATTGACAACACGGCGGAATACCCAATACGACGCACCGGCCGTGACGGCCATTATTTCCAGCACACCGACACCGGCGTCTAGCAAACGCCCCACAAAATCGGTTGTCAGTCGGTAGGTCATCCGTCCGATTTCCAGAGCCAATTCAGCGAAGGCCCCAGCAATCTCCTTGAGTACGTTAAATACCTTGCGCAGAATATCGGCGGCTGCTCGAAAGGCGTCATTAAGCACGCGTAGTACCGTGTAGCCAATAGCCAGCAAGCCCCTCGTGACGGCGGTAATGATCCGTAGGGAGGCCTGGGCGAGGGAAGTCATGACATCCAAGACCAGTTTGCCAGCGGCTAGTACGCCCCGTAACACGTCTTTCATGATTTCTGCTGTTTTATTAACGGCGTATTTAGCCAGATCGAGGATGGTCTCGCCGGCGGCGACCAGAGCCCTGGCGACCTCCTTGACCCCGTCTACCAGGCTATTGCCCACTGCGCCGAAAAGGTCCGTTACTGAGGTGCCAATCTCACGAAGCGCCGCCACCACATGGTCGAACAAGCGCCCCGGTTCGTTGTATACCGCTACAATCAAGTTGCGAACGCTGCGGCCAATTTCCCGCAATGCGCGGACGGTGGCCCGTAGAACGTCTCCGGCCACACCAACAACAGCGCGCATGATTTGTACCACGCTCTTACCCAATTCAAGTAAGCTGCGCACGAGCTGTTTACCAATATCGATGGCTTGATTCGCTACCCACTTAAGCATATTGACCATCAACTCACCGGCTTTCAGCAGCGCATCCACAACCGTCTTGAAAGAGTCTTTGATGTGCGTAAATGTTTCTTGTAATACTTCCCCTACGGTCTTTCCGATATCCCGTAGTGCCTTGGCGAACTTCGTCAGGATGTTTTTCCCTGCCTGAGCAGCTTCCTGGAGAATCTGCCCTATGCTCCGGCCTGATTCCTGTAGGGCAACGATTAAGTCGCCTACTTTTTCGATGGTCCAACTGGCCACTTCCCCAGCTACTTCGGCTATCGTTTTTCCCGCACTTACTACGGCATCGGCAACGGTAGTGGCGGCACTAACAACGGCCCCGCCCACGGCGCTTAATCCGTCTCCGACGAATCCGACTGCATCGCTCAACCAACCGGCCGTACCTGGAGCCTTCGCAGGTTGCAGTCGTAGCTTGGCTCCTAGGAGGGCTAGGTACTCAGCGGCCGTCCGAGTGTCTCCACCTGCTACAAAAAAATCGACCATAAAGTCGTTAGCGTTAGCTTGGTTCATGGTACCGATTTGGTGCAAAAGGAGCAATTCGCCACCTTGGCCTCCGTCGTTTCGCAGGGTCCTGACCACCAGTTGCCGTGCCGCAGCATCGGTGTCCCGTCCCCAGGCAATAAGGTCATTGGCTTCGTCTACGGCAGTTGGCAAGTCAGGGGCTGAGGCTAGTATGCCGCGGGCCAATCGATAAGCGCGGGTGGAAGATAGGTCTCTGGCCAGAGCGACTGCCAAACTAGGGCGGGCATCAGTTAAGGTAGAGGCGAGGTTCCGGTAGCCATTACCGCTGCTGGCGGTGGAGGCGTAATTAAAACCGGCGATCTGGGAAGGCGTGAAAGTTGACATGGTGTAAGAAGAATGTTTTTCTCATTTATCCCACTTAAGACTACCTTGTTACGTTCCGCTCGATAAAATCATTACCGTGCGATTCTACTTTCGCGAGGATATGAATAGAGTGTAGAGGTTTGATGTCAATGTTATTTCGGATTACCGAAGGGATACTACTTAGAAAACCGGACTATTAAGGCCATACGTTTGTGGCAAAAGCCCTATTTTGGCTGGGTAAACAGCTATAAGGAATAAGAACACAGATATGTCTTTCCCTTTACTGGAAACAAGCGGGGCAATGGGTCTCGTTCAACTTAAACTTCCACGCTTTGTAGGGCGCGGAAGTTCCTTGGAGTTGGGCGAAATGAAAAATAAAACAGCATTATGAACCTTAAATTAGAAAAAATTAGCGATTCACTTGATAAAGCAAGTGAAATGTACTCTAATCAAGTTTTAATAAGGGCTAGTATTAATGCAATACCAGTTATTGGAGGTTCTCTAGATCTTTTGCTTTCGTCTAAAGGCCAAGAATATACTATGCGAAGAATAGAAGGATTAATTTCTATTTTGAACGATAAGATATCAGCATTGGATAATTCGAAAATTGACTTCAAATTTTT
>JBCDGT010000765.1:0-2391 GCA_038750915.1 Bacteroidota bacterium | reverse complement strand
TATTACGTTGATGAAGCCAAACAAAATCGACAGTACCAGGGTCAACCATTCGGGCACGGTATAAATGAAATGGCCATCGAGGATCATAGATACGATGTTTGCGTGGATCACCATCCCGTACATATCCGGGATACTTCGGCCGGTGTAAACTGGGTTTAGCGGCGTAAAGTATCGATCTTCGAGTGGCGCGTCTGGCAGGCGGCTGTCCACAAAACCAACCATTACGATCCGATCTCGAAAGAGTGCCAGGGCCTCCTCCGGTAGATCTAGGATAGCCCGCCCGTCCATGCGTAGATAGCTCCGGTAGTCCCCCAGATAATTTATCCGTTCGGCGCTCTTATTACGACGCAGAAGACGCCTGGTGGCCTCTGGGTCGAAAGCTTGAGCTAAGGCAACAGCAAAGGCGCTTTGTTCCTGCCCGTCGAGGGTTTCCAGGCGGGGAGTGAAGAGCCGTACCGTACGATCCGCTCCCGCGAGAAAATTAGTGTAGGCGTTTTGTCCTTTCCTGCTGAATAGGCTATCGGAGACGATCATATTTGGTATTCCACCGAGGGAATCTACGTAGGGCGCCAGATTAGCCGCAAGAACTAAGTTGGGGATGCCCGCCAGGCTTTCGCTGAGCCGGGCATCCCCAGTACTGTCCTTCCGGCCGGGGAAAAGGATGTCTACGCCAACAACCGCAGGTGCGTGGCGAGAAATTTTCGTTAAAATCTCCGCCATTTCTTCCCTTTGTGGTTCCGCTACGTGCACCAGAACTACCCTGGTCTCTCGCTGAATGCGCTCGGGGTCCCTCAGTTGGGAGAACACAATATCCGTCACCTCATAATCCTTCATTCCGTTGTTGAAGGGGTCGAAATAATGGGAGCGAAAGGTCACCAGTTTCACTAAGCCGATCAAGCCAAAGATGATGGCGGTTATCAGGAGGCCGTGCTGGATTCTGGAGGACATACACAAAGGAAGGGCCTTTTATTAGAAGCCGTATTGTTTTTTCAAGGCTTGGTAAGCTTCCGTATACCGGATGGAATCGAAATCTTCATCACTATCGATGTCAGTCGCATCTTCTCCCAAATGGTACCCTAGCTTAAGGGCATACTCCAGAAAAGTAAGCGCCTCATCGGATTGATCATTGAGGGCCAAGCAAGTCGCCAGCATGTAAGCATTATCAGCATCCCCAGGGTCTTCTTCTAAAGAGGTATAAAAGTAGTCGATGGCAAGGCTCGGGTAATTGAAATCGTAAAGAATATACCCCACCTCGTAGCTAACCATCTCCCGGTCGTCCGTATCCTCGCTTGTTGCCAGGAACTCGTCTACAATACCAATTCCTTTTTGGAGAGCGGCATCGGTCTTTTCATAGGCCTCTTTACCAAAATACCCTTCACTAAGTAGGGCGTAAAGTTCGAACATTCCCAATGCCGCATCGGGATCGGTTGGGCTGATCGAGACTGCGGCCTCATCTAGGTAGTTTCCGGCGAGGGCCATATCTTCCAGCGTCAGATCATCTAAGTCTCCTTCATTCAGGGTGATATATGCATAGGCAATACCGTCCTGAAAAGATTCCGTTTCCGTTGGAGGTGGAGGCGGAGGCGTATTTTCCCCATCTTGGTTGGCCGTGACCGTCTCTTGTAACACCTTGTTTTTTTCAAGTGCTGCCCGTAGTCGGTTCCCAAGGCCCATCGTTCGATCGCGTGAAGTAGGTTGAGCGTTCGTACCGGATGAAGTACTTGTAGTGGTAGTAGCCACCACTTTGGGAGGTTTTGGGGGAGGCGTCTGGCCGCATACTACCAGCGGTAGTACTAAGCATATTAGAAGGGAATAGAGCTTAAAATTCATAGTGATAGTGTTGATGGCAGTGGACACAATCCACCCGCCAAGTGGGAGAGATTAAAGGTCAATCAATGCCTACCGGCCGATCCGATCGATACGATCAATTACCTTTTCTTGGATGTCGGCTTCTAGCAGGAGGAATAAGTCTTCGGCATATTCCAGTTCTTCTGCAAAGTATTGGTCTTCATAATCATTGATGGTAGCCTCAATGAAATATTTGGCCAAACCAGAATCAGATGAGTAGCCATAGTAATAGGGGCTTAGAATTTCGCGGTCATAGAAATCTACCAGCGCATCGGTTTCACGTTCAATTCCGTCTCCACCAAGTTGATCGGCACGTTCAATGATACCCTGGACCAGTAGGTAAGGAATCATTTCCAGCGCTTCTTCCCGCATGAATTCCGCTTCCCAGGCTTCGCTGTATTCCGAAGCGTCAATAGCTTCTAATTTTTCCAGGTCATCTTCGTAAGAACCGCCTTGTGGCCCAGAGTACATATTCCGGTCATTCTTGACGATTAGGAACTGTGGATCCTGGTTTTTCTCCATTACCTGCTTTACCGTCCGCTT
>JBCDGT010000764.1:0-2399 GCA_038750915.1 Bacteroidota bacterium | reverse complement strand
TTTTCCTGGAACCAACCACGGGAGAAGTTTTCGGAATTACAGTCGATGATGCGCGTCTCCCCGGTTTCATTCCAACTGGTAACGAATTGATTATCAGGGAGCACTTGGGCGAAAATACTGTAGGGATCGAAGACATCTTCCGTACGTCCCACTTGCGTAGGGGTGGTGGGGTCGCTAAGATCAAAGGCGACCAAGTCAGTATACTGATTGATGTAGAGAATGTTATTGCGCACCGCAATGCCCTGGATGCCGGGGGCATCCATGTAGGTGACCAGTTCTGGGTTGTCCGTATCGCTATTATCGTAGATGAAAAGCCCACTAAGATTCTCAGCGGCGAACAGATAGTGTTCGTAAATGTAAAAGGAGGTTAATTCGCAGGGCGGTTCGGTAGGGTAATAAAAACAGCCAAAGGCGGAATTGCGCCATTCATTAGCGCTGACCGTTACGGGCTCGAAGCCCCGCACCAAACGGGTTTCCTCGCACTTTTCTTCAATACAGCTACTTAAGCCGAATACTAGCAAGGCCAACAAGGCCAAGGGTAGGAATTTATTCATTGTTTTACCTTTTGTAGGCTAAGACAGCTGCGCTACACTGTACACAAAGCCTGTGATGTCTGGGAAGACGGAATAAAAAAACGCGACGTTGGTGAACGCTGCGTTTTTTTAGCATTGACCTCCCTTATAGCAAGTGACAAGGGGCGTCGACTTTTAGGTTGACTAAGGTCAAATGGCCACAGACCTATAAGTCAAACTTAATTCCCTGCGCCAAGGGCAGTTCTGTAGAGTAATTGATGGTATTCGTTTGCCGGCGCATGTAGGCTTTCCAGCTATCGGAGCCCGATTCGCGGCCGCCACCGGTTTCTTTCTCTCCACCGAACGCACCACCGATTTCGGCACCGCTGGTGCCGATATTGACGTTAGCGATACCACAGTCGGAGCCAGCGGTACTGAGGAATAACTCACTCTCGCGCATATTGGTGGTCATAATGGCCGAGCTCAAGCCTTGCGGTACGCTGTTCTGAATGGCAATAGCTTCCTCCAGGGTGGCGTAGGGCATGATGTAGAGAATAGGGGCAAAGGTTTCGTGCTGGGCCATTTTGCTATCGGGGCTGACTTCGAAGAAGCAAGGCTTGACGTAGCAGCCACTCTCGTAGCCTTCGCCTTCGAGCACTCCGCCATCGACTACCGTCTTACCACCTTCGGCTTTGATGCCTTCGATGGCTTTGAGGTACATAGCAACAGCATCCTTATCAATCAGTGGGCCGACGTGGTTGTTTTGGTCGAGCGGGTCACCAATGCTGAGTTGCCCGTAGGCGGCGGCCAGTTTATCGCGCACCTCAGCGTAACGGCTTTCGTGGACGATGAGGCGGCGGGTAGAAGTACAACGCTGTCCGCAGGTGCCAACGGCACCGAAAAGGGCTCCGGTAAGTACTAGGTCCATATCTGCGGACTCAGTGATAATGATGGCGTTATTACCACCGAGTTCAAGTAAGGATTTGCCCAGACGCGCACCTACCGTTTGGGCGACAATTTTACCCATTCGGGTTGATCCAGTAGCGGAAATAAGGGGGATCCGGGTATCAGTTGTCATGAATTCACCTACCTGGTAATCACCGTTGATGAGCGAACTAATACCTTCCGGTAAGTCGTTGTCGGTAGCTACTTGGGCCCAGATGTTCTGACAGGCAACGCCGCACAGCGGCGCTTTTTCGGAGGGCTTCCATACCGTTACGTCACCACAAACCAGGGCAATCATGCTGTTCCAGCTCCAAACGGCAACGGGGAAGTTGAAGGCTGAAATGATCCCGACAATGCCGAGTGGGTGCCACTGCTCGTACATCCGGTGTAGGGGGCGTTCGGAGTGCATGGATAGGCCGTAAAGCTGACGACTAAGGCCAACGGCAAAGTCGCAAATGTCGATCATCTCCTGTACTTCTCCCCAACCTTCCTGGAGGCTCTTGCCCATCTCGTAACTGACCAGCCGGCCTAGGGCATCTTTGTGCTTGCGCAGTGCTTCTCCGTACTGGCGGACGATCTCTCCGCGCTGGGGGGCTGGCACGGTACGCCAATGGGTGAAGGCCGTTTGAGCCTGTTCGATTACGGCATCGTATTGGGCGCGGGTAGTCACAGAAACGCGACCAATCTTCTTACCGTCTACGGGGCTAAAGGATACAATGTGTTGCCCAGGGTTGTGGTGATTCTGGCGGCCGGTACTGGTACCGTCATTGTCCTCGGCTAGGCCGAGCTCTTGGAGAAAATCTCTGTTCATGATCAATTCTTAGTTAGGGGCCGCAAAGGTACGAAGGTGGAGTGGATAGTTTTTGGTAGTTGGTAATTGGTGATTAGTGGACTACCAACCACCAAAAACCAAAAACCAATTACCAATTACCAAAAGGGCGC
>JBCDGT010000763.1:0-2405 GCA_038750915.1 Bacteroidota bacterium | reverse complement strand
CCATTAAGGTGAAGCGGCTGGCCATTGCCTTTGATAACGCGGACGAGATTATTCGCATCAGCCAATTCACCCGCAGTATCGTTAAAGCCTTGCGCCCAGAAGTTCGCTACGTTCACGTAAAAAAAGCCAACTGGCGTAAGGAAATCGAAACGGAAGACGATTTTATGAATTTAACCTGGGGTAAAGGCTTTCCGAGTTACACCTTTAAATTTGATATCCTTCCTGAAGGAGATGTTGTTGATCGACTCACGCAGTACACCGAAGCGGAGGAGATTGCCCTGCTGGTACTGGGAGGAAAGCGGCAAGGGTTCTGGCGTCGGTTATTCGAAAAGCAGCACCTTAAAACGATCGTCCGGGCGGGCAAGATACCAATGTTGGTCGTTCCGTTTTCAGTGGACTAAAAAAGGCTGTTCCCCTAAATTAGGGGAAGCCGCAAGTGGTCACTAAGCTCGTCGAATGTGTGCGATGAATAGCGATACTCTCGGTGCCTATTAAAGCTATGCTCCAGCCTCCGACCATAATTTCTGTAGCTCTAATAAATCTTTTTCCATCGCAGCAAAAACGGACTTTTCCGAAATACTAATATCCCTACTACCGTGTTCCGCTCCGCCTAAGTCGTATTCACAGTGTAAGGAGACAGGTACGTTTATTCGCTGTTGCTTTAGCCATTTGAAAAAAGCAGAAAAATTGACCATTCCCTCTCCGATTGGTACGTTCAGTACGCGCCACTTGCCCTTTATCTTTTCCCACCTAAAGTCTTTTAGAACGATGGTATTAATCCGCGGAGCAATCAGGCGCAAGCCGGTAGGCCAAGACTCCCCTCCTTCGACCGTAGCGTGACGAATATCATACTGACAGCCAAAGTGGTCGTTCTTCACCTTTTCCAGGAGGTGGTGGATGTCCCAAATAGCGGCACCAACCTGGCGGCCCGAGTGATTTTGGTACGCCCCCTTTATCCCAAGGCTCTTATTGAGTTTAGCCAACGCCCTGACCTCTTTCTGGGTCCGCTTAAGTGATTCAGGGATGGTAAGCCCTTCCGTAAACTTATAATAGCCTAAGCGATAATATTCGACCCCAAGGTTAGCTGCCGTTTGTAATAAAGACTTGGTGTACGGCTCGGCCGCTGTTTTTATGGAGGTCGTGATCAGTTTATTACTCAGGCCAGCCTGTTTTATGGCCGCGACTGCAAGTGGGAGCTCTTCCGCTACTTTTTCGGGGAGCACATGGCCATTGGGACGAACAGTTAAGTCGACTCCGGCAAAGCCCATTTGAGCCGCCGCTGCAGCCATGGCGTTACAATCCAGAAACTGGAGATGCTTAGAAAAAAGGTGTACTTCTAAGTCTTTTTGCTTATCGAGAGAAGCATTGTGGCTAGTTGTGATCACAGGAGCACCTACCGCGGTTCCTACTCCGGCTAAAGCAGTAGTGGCTAGGAAGGTTCTTCGGGATACGGTTCTCATGATTTAAGGTAGTTACGATGCTTAATTAACTTCTTGTTGCTGCAAGTATGCAAATAGGTCCCTTATTTCCTGATCGGAAAGCGGCTCAATAATCCGCTCAGGCATGAGCGAGGTAGACTGGGCTTCCAAAACGGCTATTTCTGACTGAGCAAGAGTTGTTTCGAATCCATTCAAGGCGCGAAGGGTGAGGGCGGCATCGCTGCGGTCGACCAGGGTACCAAATAAAGCCTGCCCGTCTTTCTTCTCGACCAGATAATTCACGTAGCCTTCCCGAATATCGGCGTTGGGGTCAACGATATTAAGCACCAAATAATTTAGGTCACGCCGGTCGTAGCCCGTTAGATCGGGGCCGATATTCCTGCCTTCTTCGCCAAGGCGGTGACAGTTGCCACATACTTTTTGGTAAATGGGTTTGCCAGCACTCATCGTACCCATACCAGCAGCCAGCGCTTCCTTTATCCTTAATGCGGTCGCCGCTTTATCCGCGGAAGAAGCAATTTGTACGCTAGGCCATAAGGCATCGACCATAGTATTGATTTGCTCGTTCCCCATCAGCTTAAACTGCCTGACAACCTCTAGCGGGACCTCCGTTTTTTTGATCGCCCGTTTGTCATAGATCAATTTTAAAAAAGATATGGCCCAGTCGGCCCGGCTAGAAAAAAGGCTCAGGGCTGCAGCGCGAACCCGAGGGTTAGCTCTTATCTTATAGGCGTAAGCTTCCGTCAAGGTTTTACCAATCTCTGGGGCGTTATAGTGTTTAAGCGCTTGCATACACGCCAGGCGAATAGCCACCTTGTAAGTATTATCGCCAGCTATTTTGGAAAGAAGTGGTACACATTGCGGTTGGTTGATTTCACCGTATATTTTGAGGTAGGCCAGACGCTCAGGTAGAATGCCTCCTTTGTCGGCAATAACCTCCAGCGACTTAGTAACCGCTTCCGGTTG
>JBCDGT010000762.1:0-2408 GCA_038750915.1 Bacteroidota bacterium | reverse complement strand
TTGCGGTATTGGCCACTGGTCCATGAAGCGTAAGGTCACCATCGTCGAAGAAGATGAGTACGAAGAATGGCTGGCGCAGCAGCAGTCTTACTACCTGAGTAATATCCGCTGGACCGACGAAGATCCCCACCAAGACAAGCTTTTCCCCCAGGAAATTGCGGCTCGTCGTGCGGAATTCAATACGGAAGCTAACACCGCGCTCGAAACGGAAGACGATACGGATAATACCCTTATCTTAAAGTACGTCACTTTCGAAACCGGCAGTGCCCGTCTTACGGAACTTTCCCGTTACCAGTTGGACGATGCCATTGCCTTCTTGAAACGGAACGGCGACGTTAGCTCTATTCTGAAGGGGCACACGGACAACACTGGTGATCCGGAAAAGAACCTTACCCTTTCGGATGCCAGAGCTGCTTCCGTACGGGATTACCTTGTCGCTGGGGGCATTGCCCCCGAGCGCCTGGAGAGTGTTGGCTTCGGCCAGGACGCACCCATTGAAACGAACGCAACGGAGGAAGGCCGTCAGGCCAACCGTCGTACGGAACTATACATTACGCGGGCTGCTGAACAACCCGCCATTTAGACTATTTATTAGTAGTAAACTATCACAAGAGAAACCTTAAAGCTGAACCATGGCTAGCGCAGTAATTACGGCTCCAACTCGGGAAGACGGACTAATCCAGGAACTGGGTTATGAAGATCACTTCCATGAGCACCATCACGGAGATAAGTATCAATCGAATTTTATCTCCCACTATATTTTCTCCCAAGATCACAAGATGATCGCCAAGCAGTTCCTGATTACGGGAATGATGTGGGCGATTATTGGTGGCTTAATGTCCCTCGTTTTCCGGATGCAACTTGGCTTTCCGGAGGAGAGCATTGCTTGGCTTAAGCCTGTACTCGGTAAGTGGATTGCGGTAAATAGTGAAGGTATTGGCTCGCTGACGCAGGACTTTTATTACGCGCTGGTTACTATGCACGGCACCATTTTGGTCTTCTTCGTACTGACTGCGGGCTTAAGTGGTACTTTCTCCAACCTGTTGATCCCTCTGATGGTGGGGGCAAGGGACATGGCCTCGCCACTACTGAACATGATGAGCTATTGGTTCTTCTTCCTGTCCGGTATGGTAATGTTTGCTTCTTTGTTCCTCAGTACCGGTCCTTTTGCCGGAGGCTGGGTAGCCTATCCTCCGCTCTCCGCACTCCCTCAGGCCATGGATGGGTCCGGTGCAGGTATGACGTTATGGACGGTCTCCCTCGTATTATTTGTAGTCTCTGTGTTGTTAGGTGGTATTAACTACATTACTACCGTACTTAACTTACGGACGAAAGGAATGAGCATGTGGCGTTTGCCGCTGCCGATCTGGGCGTTCTTCGTGACGGCCATCATTGGTCTACTTTCCTTCCCGGTACTCGTTTCTGCCTTCTTCTTGATGATGCTCGACCGTGGCATCGGCACTAGCTTCTACCTAAGTGACATTTTCATTGGCGGACAAGCTCTAGACCACGTAGGTGGTAGTCCGATCCTTTATCAGCACTTGTTCTGGTTCCTGGGACACCCAGAGGTATACATTATTATCCTTCCGGCAATGGGTATTGTTTCTGAGGTACTCTCAGTACATTCACGCAAGCCCATCTTTGGGTATAAGGCCATGGTTTTCTCGATCCTCGCGATTGCCTTCCTGTCCTTCATTGTTTGGGCGCACCACATGTTTATGTCCGGTGTAAACCCCTTCATTTCTAACTTCTTCGTGATTTTCACCCTGATCATTGCCGTTCCTTCGGCGGTTAAGGTGTTCAACTGGATTGCTACCCTCTACGGTGGTAGTATTCGTTTCAACCCGGCTAGCCTCTTTGGTATTGGGTTTGTGTCGATGTTTATTTCTGGTGGTCTGACCGGTATCTGGTTGGGTAACTCCACCCTCGATATTCAGCTACACGACACTTACTTTGTAGTAGCTCACTTCCACATCGTAATGGGGGTAGCGGCTTTCTTCGGTATGTACGCTGGGGTTTATCATTGGTTCCCCAAAATGTATGGTCGCTTCATGAACGAAACCCTCGGTAAGTTCCACTTCTGGGGTACCCTCATTGGTGCTTATTGTGTCTTCTGGCCGATGCACTACATTGGTATGGCGGGCGTTCCTCGTCGCTACTACCGTTTCGATACTTTCCAGGCCTTTAGCCATTTCGACGGGATGAATAAGTTCATCACCATTGCGGCCCTGATCACCTTTGCTTTCCAACTGATGTTTGTTATCAACTTCTTCTGGAGCTTCAGGGATTTCACTCGCCATATTGAGAGTCGAGACATAATCCATCGTCCGCTCTCCTACATCTGATTGTTCCCCATTCGCCTCAGGTTGAGTAATCGCCTTGGTCTTTGCGATATCGTATCGACTTCG
>JBCDGT010000761.1:0-2413 GCA_038750915.1 Bacteroidota bacterium | reverse complement strand
CGACAGGTCTACCATTACCTTCCCGTGGTATAGTATGTTCGCTTCTTCGGCCCAAAGGAGCGGAAGAACTCCGCTACGCCTGGTAGGTCCGACCCCTCAAAGTCCAGGATACGTCCCTCTCCTCGGTAGACCTCGATCAAGGCAGTTAGCAGACGAGCCATTCCTGCACGCTGGTATCCTGCCTTAGTAGAGGTCGCAAATAGGTTAATCAACCGACCTTGGTGCAAGGGGAAGAAACCGGCCGCCAAAAGCCCGTACTCAGCTTCGTCGGCTCTGACTAATACGCCGAGATCACGCTCCTGGCAAGCTTCCATTAGTCTGTTTACCCTTTGGTAATGCCATCGTTTTAGGCCTGCTTTGGCGCCCACCTGCTCTCGATAATGTTGGATAATCAGGTCGGGCTCTGCTGGGCTAAGGGTAACCGGACCGAACTTCTTGAGTTTGCGTCGGAGCGCTCTTTGAAAATTTTGCTGGAGGGTGGGGAAGTCAGGACTTAGGTCAAGGACGTAGTTGGTTCGTTTTTCTTCAGCGAATTCTCCAGGAATGCCTAGGGGGCCAATGCCTTCCGATAAAGGGAATCGGTAGGGCCGAATCCAAGGTGGGAGTTGACTAAGAAAATCTTGTACTTCGTGTACGCTATTCCATTTTCCAAAGGGGCCGCATTGCTGGGTGAAAGGCGGCCTTTGCACCTGCGTGTAGCGCCCAAATTTTCGTCGGTAAGGAACGGGTAAGACTAGTCGATAGTCTTCGAGAATTAAGCCATACCACTTGCTATCAGTAACCGCGTCTAGCCACCAGGTATAGCCGTAAGGGAGACGATCAGGGTCGTTCCTAATAGTGGTATTCCAAGCCTCATCATCTATTTCACTGCGACGAAGTTGCTTTATTTGTCCGTTGTTGCCTAACAGCTTACTCGGCGTTTAGCGCTTGCTGCACGTACTGCTGGTAGCGTTGTTGGCGGTAGGTCCGCCACTTTTCGTAATTCTTCGGAAATTTGGCCAGCTCGGCCTTGAAGGTCTGGAATGGACGCGGACGCTTGAGGGCGTAGCTCAGTGCTTGCCAGAGCTCTTGGTTGCGGACGCGGTCGGTGAAATCCTTCATTACCTGCAGGGCGTCTGGGGTGGGCATGCGCTCGATGTGGATATAGGCATCGGGGTCAGTCGATACATCTTGCATAATGGCTTCGAAGACCTCGGGGTCCGCTCTTACGTTTCTTTCTGGGTCGTCGGCAATCAGCATGCGGCCGTGCTCACGGTGTACGTATACTTCCATACCGCGGCGGATAGCGGTAGCGGCTTCGTTTATTTCAGCTTCACTCAGTTGGGCCATGGGTTAGATCAGTTTAAGTCTTATCAAATAGTAGTCACTAGCGAGATACAGATAGTCTTCCGCCGGAGAGAGTTCGACGTTGGAGACCGGGGTTCCCGTACGAACCTTCGCCACCAGCTTACCATCGGGCTCCAGGATCCAAACGCCTCCCGGAGCGGTGGCAAAGATGCGTCCGTTTTTCGCAACCTCCAACCCATCACAGGAGCCAATTTCCTTACCAACGAATTTATTGGCGTCAATCAACACTTTCGCTTCGCCTAAGGTGAAGTTTTCGTCAAGAATCGGGGTGGCCGTTACTACAAAATTGGAACGGTCGGAATTACCAATGTATAAGGTTTTTTCGTCCGGGCTTAAACCGATGCCATTCGGCCGATCGTACTCTTTGGTCAGCAGTTGTACTGTTCCGTCGGGTTTGATCCGGTACACCCCACAAAAGTCGAGCTCCCTGATCTCACTGTTTTCCCGTCCTGGCAAGCCATAGATGGGATCAGTGAATAGGATGCTGCCATCAGCAGCGATGACCAAGTCATTAGGGCTATTAAATTTTTTTCCCTGGTAGTTATCTGCGAGGGTGGTAAAGGAAGGCGAGGGGGTCTCGATGCTATTATTCATCCTGGCGACCCGCCGCGATCCATGCTGGCAAAGCACTAGGCGGTTTTCCGCGTCTAAATGGAGGCCATTGCTACCCGGCTCACTTGAATAATCGTTGGGCGCATAACCGGAGTTGTCCAAGTAGACGCCTACCTCGCCGTCTTTCCAGTATCGTATCTGGTTATTTGGCACGTCGGAGCAGATTATTCGGCCATCAGGTAAGGCTAGGGGGCCTTCCGACCACTCCATACCTTCGATAAGGACGGTAAACTCAGGATTTTCTCCTAACAGGGCAGCGGTTGCCACTGCATCATTAGGTTCTACCCGCAAGTCCAACTGAGGAGCCGCTGGCGTGGCTGGCGGAGGGGCAGATTCGGCCGGCTCCTTTGGCGGCGTATCGCCATTTTCGGGGGCTGAAGCATTTTGACAGGTGGTAAACAGAAGTAGGTAGGTAAAGGCGAAATACTTAAACATGCCCCAAATTAAAGGCAAT
>JBCDGT010000760.1:0-2425 GCA_038750915.1 Bacteroidota bacterium | reverse complement strand
GAGGAAGGAAGAGCCAGCCGCGGTAAATTCCAACGTTTTCCGGAAACCGGTTGCGATGTAGTCAAAAATGACACTTACCCCTTGTACCTTAAGGATCAGAACGGCCAGTACAAATTGCATTCCAAGGCCAATGCCCACTAAACGCCAATCGATCGCCTTACGGTTACGACTAAACACGTAACAAATCGCCACCATGACGGACATGCCCAGCAGGCAGCGGAAAAGATCGTAGGCAAAAGTCATAAGAACTTATTGGGGTTTGAGCCGGTAGTGGCGAAAGTACAGTAAATTTCCGGGGCGAAAGCGGCCTCGGAATACCAAAAGCTACTTTTCTCCCCTACCTACATTGCAGCAAAATCTCCATCTATGCACCTGCGGTCGCGACTCTTTTTACTTCTTATTTGCCTCTTTTCTTTCTTTGCCCACGCACAATCGGCGGAGCCACCTCTATTCCCCCAAGATTTTGTTGGCAACTGGGAGGGAGATCTGGACATCTATGGCCCAAAGGGTATCAGGCAAACGGTACCAATGGAATTGCACATCCAGCCCGTTAACGATACGACGTATACCTACGCGATTATTTACGGAGAAGACAAGGTAGCCGGCAAGCGGGATTACCTGATCGTACAAGGCCCCGACGGCCCGCATCACTGGGTCTGCGATGAGCAGAATACCATTTTACTGGATGGGTATTACTTGGGAGAAACTTACCAAAGCGTCTTCACGGTGATGGGCACCTGGCTTACCTCCAGCCTTGAACACCGGGGTGACCACCTAGTCTATGCTATCTTCAGTGGTAAGACCGAGCCAGTGCGTACAACGGGGGAAAAAGTCCACGAAGGAGAGGACATTCCGAAAGTGGAAAGTTTCTTAGTCGCTGGTTATCAACGGGCCAGCTTATGGAAAAGGGAAGACTAGGACGTACACTGACGATTTCAGATCTTTTTATTCCTCCTCAGCAATACCCAGAAAAGGGCGTAACTCCTTCCAGAGTTTTTCGGAAGGTGGACTGAGGTCTGGTTGCGGGCCTCGGCGTCGATACTGGCTCAGAATATCTAAGAGTACGTTGATTCTGCCTTCAGTATCAAAGAAACGGTTGATGATGGCCACTTGCCGACTTTCCACCAGGCAGTAACCCGACTGGAAATTGCCCTTTTCGTAGCGAACAATGTACCCCAACTCCTTGGCTAGGGTTTCCAATTTTTTGAGGCTGTGTTTGGTTGTGCTAACCATGCGACAAATGTAGCGGTAAAAAAATTTACCTTTGTAGTATGAGCCGAGTGCTACTTCTTTCCTTGCTAATCTCTCTGAGTGGAGTCGTTTCCGCTCAAACTTTTCAGGCTTCTGTTCTCGCCGGTGTTAACGCTAGTCAGATCGATGGCGACCAGCTGTTCGGTTTCCATCAGCCGGGGGTTAACGCAGGCATACGTGTGGTAGCCGTTCTTGATGAGCGGTGGCGCGTAGGACCAGAAATCCTATTTTCTCAGCAGGGAGCACGGCGGAATAAGAACATCAGTAGTTTCAGTCGCTTTCGCCTCAATACCCTAGAAGTACCACTGATGGTATACTACAAAGATTGGCGGCTGACGGCTGAGGCCGGCTTCAGTTACCAAAGGCTGTTCAGTTACGAAGTGGATGACGGGCTTGGCCAGGATATTACCGCCGTTACGGACCTCCAAGACAATCTGTTTGCTTTCAATGCAGGCATCACTTTCCACGTAAGTGAAAATTTCGGCCTTAACTTTCGGTGGTCGAAGCACATCGCTAATATCGACGTAGACAATCAACTCAACAATTCCTTCAAGGGTCGTACCATATCCCTCCGCGCCGTTTATACTTTCGGTGAGGGCGAAGCCCTACCAAAACCAATTGACCCCGAAGAATAATGCTAAAGTCACTACTCCCCATTTTTCTTTTTTCGCTGGTTTTCTTGCCTGGCTGTAAGACTGATGCAAACAAATCGACCACAGAAGCAGCACCAAGTCCCACATATCCTTCCATTGAGGTAGCACGTATCGAATTCCTGGCCAATAACGCGACTTACATGGACGCGACCTTCTACAACCTACCCATTTCCATCAACCAGAGTGAGCTAGAGCAGATCCGCGCGACGTTAGCTACTATCAGCACCGAGCCAATTATAGTGCCCGCAGGTGCTAAGCCTATTGCCCACATCTGGTTTCAGGTAAACGGCAAGAACGTCGAAGATGCCGATCTCTACTTCCAGGAAGATTGCGTCGGCTACGTTTGGTACGAAGCGGGTAAACCGGCGTATTCCAACCAGCTGACCAAGGACGGGGTGATGTTTTATAACAACATTATTCAGTCGGTACCGGGGCAGCAGTAGGAGCTGGGAGCTGGGAGCTGGGAGCTGGGAGCTGGGAGCTGGGAGCTGGGAGCTGGGAGCTGGGAGCTGGGAGCTGGG
>JBCDGT010000759.1:0-2436 GCA_038750915.1 Bacteroidota bacterium | reverse complement strand
TAGTTGGTAGTTAGTAGTTAATACAGCAGGCCAAGAATATTTAAAACGAATCATAAGCAACTAACAGGGGGCCTAAGGTTTCTACGTTCAAGAGTACCCAATCTTCATCGTTGTTGATAAAGGCGGTATAGGCCTCCAGCCCGCTACTTTCGATGATCTGTCCCGTTTTGGGCTCGTGGGAAAGGGTGCGGTCGGTATAGCGGGGGTAGATCTTCATGGTTTGAGGATCTTGCCCCTCCTGCTTTAGGGAAATGATGGCAAAAGGGAGCAGTTCTTTGGCCTGGGCAATAGTTTCCAGGTCTTTGTTTTCGTAGCGGTTAACGTAGTATTTCTCGTAGCGTACTAGAATACGTTCGGCTTCGCCGCGGCCAATTTTTCTGACAGCCTGCCCCGTATCGTAAAAGGGATTTAAGCGGAAATCATTACTCTCCCGTTCGAGCCGGAAGCTCTTGTCCCGTTGTTTAGGGTATTCGATGCTGAATTGCTCGACCTTATCGGGGTCTACGCGGAAGTAGACTTTGTCGCGCCATTCATCGTCCCAGAGATTGAAGCGATGGCGAATGTTGCCAGTCCAACCGGGGATATGCACGATGTATGGGTTTTCACTAGCTTCCATGATGGCAAAGGTGCCGCGTTCGTCGTTGGTAGATCCGCCAATGTAGTAGCCGCGGAGCTTGCGATCCTGCTTGTCGTAGAGTTGGACTAAAATGCCCGTACTTGCCAGGTTTTTGACCATATTGGGCACGGCGGCATTGGCGGGCAAAGACTGCACGTCGATGCGACTAACGGCATTGAGCAGGTTCTTCAGGACGTTCTCATTAGCCGGTTTACCATCAGCCAACCACCCAGTAACGCCACCTCTAGTGAGGGTGACGGTATGTCCTTTACGATCGGCAACGAAGATGCGGTGCACGATATCGAGATCAGATTGGGCAAATTGACGATCATTACCTCTGTCGGCCACACGGTCGGGGGCTTGGCCTGCACTCGTTGCGTACCAGGCGACGCCACCAAGTAAAAGAACGGCGATGAGAAGAAGGAGGGTACGGTTCATGGGGACGTAGATTTCCAATACAGCCGCAAAGAACTACTTAATGCGGCAATTTACCTTGTATACGGCCCTCCTTTTTTCATATTGGTCGGCTGTCCGAGCTTAGCCCCGCAGGAAACTCAAACTCTTCTCAACGCTTTTTAGGCTGCTTTCTTCGTAGTTGCCGTCTTGCTCCACCATGCAATATTTAACGCCCAACTCTTTACCGTAGCGCATGAGTTCTTTGATGGGCATATCTCCATCAGAAAGTTCTTCAAAAGCATTCGGGGGAACATCCGCCAGGCGCGTAACCACTGGTGTGCCAGGATGCAGTTGCTTTAGATGCAGCAGTTCCAGCCGGTCTTTGCAGCCCATCATGGCGGTCTTAGCGTCCTGTCCGGCAATCTGGGCCCAGAAAAGGTCGAGTTCAAAGGGAACTAGGTCGCCATCTACCCGCTCCAACATAATGTCCCATCCGGTGGTCCCTTCGATGGGGTCCCACTCGAAGTTGTGATTGTGATAAGTAAGTTGGAGGCCGTTGTTTTTGCACTTTAGGCCGGCTTCGTTAAGTTGATCGGAGAGGCGCTTCCAATCATCGGCGCTCGTCCGCTCTTCTGGTCTTAGGTAACCGAAGACCAGATGGCTGAGGCCTGCTTCACCGGCGTTACCAATCACTTCCTCAAACTCGTAGGGTGTATCGTTCGGACTATACTTCCAGCCATCAGTTACGGTGTTCCAGTTGATGAAACTAGAGTGTATGCGCAAGCCCAGGTCGTTGCAAAGGTCCAGGTGTTTGACCACATCTGGTGTACGGCCAAATTCGACCTGGTAGTATCCGATTTCTTTCAGGGTTTTGAGGGTAAGCGCTGGGTCTTTGGCCATTTGGTCGCGGACGGTCCATAACTGGATACCCATAGTGTCCAGATAGGGTAGTGGGGTAGCCTCTGCAACCATTTTTTCATCTTTTTTACCGGTATCCATCTCCGTGGAACTGCCGTTTTGCTCCGAGCCGCAGCCCAGTAAGGGGAGTCCGGCGGCAGCGATGACGGAGTTGCGTAAGAAAGCGCGACGAGAATTTTGCATGGACTTTTTTTTGCGAATATAGGTAATTAGCGTTTTCGGCTAGGGCGCTCCAGCGCCCGTTATCCGTAGGGCGCGGAAAAACCGCTGCACCTCCGCCTCACTCGTCATTTCCCGCTCGTACTCCGGTAGGCCGGGGAGGCCCATATACACCTCGGGGTTACGATGGCGCATCTGCGATTCCACCCGGCCAAAGGCCGTCGCATGAAACTGGTTGACCCCGGTGTAGGCGACGACTTCGGCTACGTTCTCCGGGGTAATCCCACAACCTGGAAGGATTTCGATCCGGCCTGCGGCGCGTTCGACAAGTTGACGGATCAGCTCAC
>JBCDGT010000758.1:0-2438 GCA_038750915.1 Bacteroidota bacterium | reverse complement strand
CCAAATTACTTGGAATAAGGAATGATGAAAATTAAATATCTAGTTCCTAGCTCCTGCGGCCGCGCAAAAAAAAGGAATGGCCGAAGGAAAGACTTCCTCCGGCCAAACCTAGCGAATAGAATAGTAAATTCTGCCAGGGTGGGCTCCAAAGCGGGAGCTGCCGGAAAATCTACAGGAATCTGAGTGACACCGTGAATAAAATTGGAGACGATCTTATCGCCGATCACGACGATGGCATCTACCAGGTTTTCTTGAGTATAGCCAGCAGCTAAAAAAGCGTCGGTTACTGCAGTGCTAGGCTTGCCCCGGTTTTCGGTAGTAGCTAGAACGAAGCGGGCCAATGCGTCAAATTTTTCGTTAAAAGTGGCGCGACCAGTACGGATTTCCAGAATTTGCTCGTCCGTGAAGCCATTCATTTTACCTAGGGCTGTGTGAGCGGCCAAACAGTACTCACATTCGTTATACTGGCTCACCACGAGGTTAATAATTTCACGCTCTTTGGCCTTAAGACTGCTCTTAGCTCCCTGGAAAGTGAGGTAGTTACCTAGGGCATTTTTAGAGAGAGCGAAGGTGGCGTACAGATTAGGAACGAAACCCAGTTGCTGCTCCAGCTTATCGAAGATTGCCTGGTTGTTTTCACTTACGTTTTCGTGGGTGGGGACTTGAAAAGTTGCCATAATAAAATTGGTTGTTGTTATACAATTACGCCGCTTCTTATTTGCGACATGGCAAAGATGGGGGCGGGAAAAGCCCAAGGGAATACCAATTTTTCCTAGGCAATGGCCAATTTTTCCTGAACGATAAAATTCACACCAATTTGCAACAACCAACTACCAATTCGGGCGCGGCCCGACCCTGCTAAACTTGTCGAAGTACAGTTGCCCACCAAGCTCGCCGAACATGCGTAAGGAATTGAAAGAATAATTCACTCATTCACCATTCGGGCATTCACTATTCTCCCTGAACCACAAATCCCAGTTTTTCAAAATCCCGGTAAAAATCAGGGTAACTCTTGCCCACCACTTCAGGGTCTTCGATGTTGATTGGGTGCTGGAGGGCAAGTGGCGCCATGGCCATAGCCATGCGATGATCGTGGTAGGTGGCGAAGGTGGGGGTGCCGGCGGCAAAGTCCGCTTTCCCTTCCTGGGCAAAATACTGAATGCCCGTTTTGCCGGACATCCGCGGGGGAATTTTGTATAGGCTCACGCCGAGTTTGCCCAACTCCGCTTTCATGGCAGCTACCCGGTCCGTTTCTTTGATAAAGAGGGTTTGTAGGCCGGTGTACAGTCCTTGAACGCCTAGACCAGCGCAGGTCGCCATCAGGGTCTGGGCAATGTCCGGACACTCTACGAAGTCTTGCTCAAATAGTGGGGGTACGGAGGCATTGGCGGGCTTTTGAATTCTTACACCGTCAGCGTTAAAAGTGGTCGTTACCCCGAAGCTTTCGTACAGTTTGGCCACTACAGCATCTCCCTGTACGCTGTCGGAAAAAAGACCATTTATCCGTAAGTCGGCTTCCGGAGCGAGGGCCGCCAAGCCGTAATAGTAGCTGGCGGCTGACCAGTCAGCTTCTACCGTGAACTCCTTCGCCTGGTATTCCTGTGGTGCGACTACAATGGTTTGTCCCTCCCAGTGGTGCTCTACCCCGAAGTAAGCCATTAACGCCAGGGTCATTTTGATGTAGGGGACACTCACTATTTCCCCTTCCAGGTGCAGCCGTAGCCCGTTCGGTAGGGTAGGGGCCAGCATGAGTAAGCTGGAAATGTATTGGCTACTAGTATCGGCGGCAATGGAAAGCGCGCGCTTTCCGTCAAGAGCACTGTAGCCAATCTTTAAGGGAGGGTAGCCTTCCTTCTCCACGTAGCTGATGTCTGCCCCCAATTCCCGGAGGGCGTCGACCAGGATGCCGATGGGGCGTTCCTTCATCCGCTGGCTGCCGGTCAGTATTTGGTAGCCTGGCCGCCGGCTCAGGAAGCCCGTCAGGAAACGAAATGTTGTACCGGCTGGGCCAGCATCGAGTAGTTCTTCCTCACTACTCAGCATATGCTCCAGGCGGACGGTATCATCAGCCGCTGCCAACCGATGAATGGGAAAGCCGCCGGGCGTCAAGGCCCTTATGATGAGTGCTCGGTTGGCAATGGATTTCGATCCGGTAAGCTGAAGACGGCCACGCAAAGGACCGCCGGGATGGCTGAGTTGATACATACGCCCGCAAAGGTAAATTACTCCTGGTACCCTACTAATTCCTCGAGGCTAATTCGCCCCTCATAAATGGCTTTTCCTACGATCACCCCGTAGCAGTCCAGCGCCAATAGGGCCTCAAGGTCGCTCGTGTCCGCTACCCCTCCGCTGGCGACGGCGGCGCCCCATGCCCGTTCGCACATCGATATGAAGCGGATGATGATCTACGTCGTTCTCGCGACGACGCCGTGTGTGTT
>JBCDGT010000757.1:0-2438 GCA_038750915.1 Bacteroidota bacterium | reverse complement strand
CTCCGGCCATTAGCTGCCCACTTTTTGCGCCTTTGATCTGTTTGAGGGGTACGGGTTGAAAGTAGCTATTCCCATTAATCGGCGTGTAGCCATAGGCTCGCAATTGAGCTGCAATGTAGTTGCCCGCAATCACGTTACCGTTGCTGCCGGTCCGGCGGCCCTCCAAAAAGTCGGAAGCTAGAAAGTGCATCTCTCCGGCAAGGTCCAATGTATTAAAACTGAACTCTGGCAGCGTCTTGTCGATTTCGATCGCTGGTTGGGCGAAAAGCAGTCCGCTGCAGGCTGCTAGTAGAATGATTAGTACTGATCTTTTCATAGTGCGAAGATAGGGGATGTGCTTAGTAATTAGTAGTTGGTATTTAGTCGTACAACCAGCTTAAACGGCAGACGACCAACTACCAATTACTAAATTTTGGGCGCGGACGCAGGTGCAGGCTTAGGAAATACTACTTAGCCGCGAAATTAAATTAATAAAATCCGCAAGAGGAAGCTGCAAAGCAATGCTATGGATACTATACCCCCAGCTTCAGCCATAAGAATCATGGAACTTTCAAATCACTCCCCTTACCAAAGTTACCCCCTTAAACACCTATATTCACGATTCGAAGAACACCCATATCTTACCATGACCATTCACGCCCTGCTCATTGCTATTTCTGACTATCCCACAGGCGTAAGCGATCTACCCGGCTGTGCCAACGATCTAGTAGCTTTCGAGGCCTTTTTTAAGGAATACGCCACCTTAAACGGGGTAGGCTTCAAGCCCAAGGTGCTACTAAACGAGGCCGCCCATCGCAAGGGCGTATTGCAATCTTTCGCTCATTTCGAGCAAGCGGGCCCCGAAGATGTTTGCCTCCTTTACTATACGGGCCACGGTTCTCAGCTGCCAGCCCCGCCAGAGTTTTGGCATCAAGAAAAGGACCGAAAGTGCGAGGCTTTGGTGTTGCACGATTATGGTAAGCCAGGAGGAGGGTATTTAGCGGATAAAGAAATTAGTTACTTACTAGCTACCCACACCAAACAGGCTGGGCAGGTGCTGGTAATCGCTGACAGTTGTCATTCCGGCACCATCAGCCGCATGGCTACGGCCGTACCACGAACAACGGCCTTCAATGGTTTGCCTTTAAACATCGAAGACTTCCACGGCTGGGAATATTACCGCAAAGAAGAAAGTTTTCTTAGTCCCCCCATTCGTGAGCATATCACGCTGGCCGCCTGTCGCCCTGAGCAGGTAGCGATGGAGATGCCCATTAAGAATGTACGGCGCGGATTATTCACCCATTACCTACTAGAGGTAATGCGTACCAACGATCTATCCACCATCAGTTATGCGGAATTAGCAGACCGGGTAAGGGTGCGGGTAAAAAATCACTACCGCAAGCAAGACGTGTACGCCGAAACTACCCCTGGCAGTAGCCTTAACGTACCTTTCCTAGGTGGAGAGCTTAAACGAAGTCATAACCTGCTACTACATTACGGAAAAGGCATCGGTTGGTACTTCGATCAAGGGGAAATTGCCGGCATCAAAGTAGGAAACGAAGGAAGTGCCCTGGTTGGGGAAACGGAAGAAGTATTTACGGTGAAACGAGTGGATGCCGGCCGTTCTTACGTCGAAAACGCCAGCTGGATGGAAGTAGCACAAGCTCCCTTCCCAATCGTCGATCTCGACAAGCAGGGGACACCTATGGCGGTTTATCTAGACCGGACTAAGATGTCCTCCGTAGTGGCTGGTGCGCTGGCCGAGCGAATTCAAGAAGAAACCGACACACTGCTGCTGGTAGAGGAACCAGAAGAGGCAAAATACCACGTTGTGTACACTCCCACTTACGGTATTCACCTTGTTTTACCGGGCGAAGAGCGCCCATTATTTGAAGGCACCACTGGACAGAGCGAAGGTTGGGCGGTAAAATTCGCCGATCAACTATCCCGGGTTTCCACTTACGAAGCCACCTTAGGCATGGCCCCGACCAACCGGGTGCTTGACCTTGACAAGGTGCTAGACATTCAACTCGAACAAGTCTACATCAATGATTTCGAGGAGGTGGTAGAAGTATCGACGAAAGCTACCGATGGTACGGCTGTTTTTCCCTACTACCACGATGAATTCACCGATAGCGTAGAACCACCACTTGTTCGATTAAAGATTAAGGTTAAAAATGATTACCCTGGCGTGCTTTACGCTGGCATGCTTTTCTTGGATGAGTCCTTCGGCATTTCGGGCCAGGCCATGCGCGTCAATGCCTTACAAGCCGGAGAAGGTTTCTACCAAACCAAGGTATCTAGGCCTGCAGACCCGGACGATCCGGACAGCGAAGAGTTCCCACAAAGTTTCTTTAGCCTAGTCCTTAGTGACACCCTCCAGAGCTGGGGACTTACGGAGATTACCAACTACCTGAAAATTATTGTTTCGGAAACTCCGATCGAGCTGGCGGGCTACG
>JBCDGT010000756.1:0-2442 GCA_038750915.1 Bacteroidota bacterium | reverse complement strand
GTATCCAGTTCCTCCGAGGGTCCGGTACGAAGGTAACGTAGACTGTTACAATCCAATTAAACAACATTTGCTCTATCTTCGCCCCATGAAAAGCAAGCAAACTCTTGGCATCCTCTTCACCATTGTTGGCGCGATTGGTTTAGCCGTCGGCGTATTGTCTATTTTTAATAAAGGGATGGCTTTCGGACAAAACCCCTGGGGAGTCGCCATTATCGGCGGTATCTTCTTCCTTACGGGTATGGGCTTGATGCGTACCGTAGGACGGTAAGCACTGCGGAGAAAAGGTTTGAGCAGTCTATTAATTAGACTACTTTTTCTCAGGTATAATCTTCAAGCGCGCGGCAGCTGCAATCAGTAAAGCAATACCAACTCCGAAACAGAGGCCAACGATAAAGTCGAAAACATCAGGTACCTCAATCAACAGGCGTAGCCCAGATATTGCTACTAGGACAACCCCCAAACGTATTTGAACTGCTCGATTATTTAGCAAGGACATACTGGCTTTTTATTGACTTGTTGCAGGCTTGGAGTTAAATCCGATATCATCCCTTAAGGTGCTTAAAATAGATCCTCGGAGCCAAACATATCTGCCAAAATATCCCGGAAGCTGAGGCTGTTTTCCATGGTCTCTTTGTTGAGGACTTCCATTTCCGCCAAGCCTTGCAGCACGAGTTCCATGTAGAGGTAGGTTTCTGCCTCCGTCATTTTACGTTCCAAGGTTCCCGTGACAAATTTCCGAAGTCCCGCAACGCCGTCAAGGGCTTTGCGGTAATCGGCGTCGCTGGCATCATTGAGCAGCTCGACCACGTGGCCGCCGCTGAAGAAGGCGCGGATAACGCCGTAAGGATCGCTCCCGGATCGGCCATCAGCATCAGTATCGTTCGGATCCGGAAAGTGTTCCAGGAAACTCTTCTTGATGCTTTGCCCTAATAGCTTCATGGCTACTCCGTAGACACCTTCCTGCTCTCCTTCGTACACCAGTTCTACCTTGCCAGTGATGGCGGGGACAACGCCCCAGAAGTCGGTTACTCTCGCGCTGGTTTTCTCATCTCCTGCAAGGAGGGCACGGCGCTCCGCCGTAGAAATCAGGTTCTCCAGCGCCGTAATGCTGAGACGGGCCGATACGCCCGATTTTTCATCGATGTACTCACTCTCCCGTGCGGCGAAAGCGAGTTGCTCCAACATGGTGTTGAGTAACTCATCCACCTCTACCATCTCCGACTGGCTTCCCACTAGGTCGGCTTCTTGTTTAGTAATGGCCTTTGCAACGTCAATGGTCTTTGGGTAGTGAGTAAGGATTTGGCTCTGAATCCGGTCCTTCAGCGGCGTAATAATGCTTCCCCGGTTGGTGTAATCCTCGGGGTTGGCCGTAAAGAGGAACTGAATATCGAGGGGCAGTCGTAGTTTGAAGCCCCGAATCTGAATATCGCCCTCCTGGAGAATATTGAAGAGGGATACCTGAATTCTTGCTTGCAAGTCGGGTAATTCGTTGATCACGAAAAGGCCACGGTGGGCGCGAGGTACGAGACCAAAGTGAATCACCCGCTCATCGGCGTAAGTAAGCTTCAGGGTCGCGGCTTTAATGGGATCGACGTCGCCAATCAGGTCAGCTACGCTCACGTCCGGTGTCGCTAGTTTTTCTACGTAGCGATCCTCACGGTGCACCCAGGCTACCGGCGTATCGTCTCCTTTTTCCTCGATGAGATCGACGGCGTAGCGACTGATGGGATTGAGCGGGTCGTCGTTCAATTCGCTGCCCTCCACTACGGGCATGTATTCATCCAATAAATTGACGAGTAAGCGAGCAATCCGGGTTTTAGCCTGACCACGAAGGCCTAACAGCAAGATACTATGACGGCTCAAAACAGCCCGCTGAATATCGGGCAATACGGTATCGTCAAAACCAATAATACCAGGAAATACTTCTTCTTTGTTCCTTAATTTTTCAATCAGGTTATCCCGCAATTCTTGCTTAACGGAGCGGCTTTGGTAGCCGGATGCTTTGAGTTCGCCGAGGGTCTTCGGATGAGCCATTTTCGTAGATTTTTCTGGGGTCAGGAAGGTAAACGGGTGGTGGGGGAGATAGTTTTGGCCTAGTGGTAGTTTGGTCTTTTGGTACTTTGGTTAGTTGTTTTTGCGTGGACGCAGGTGCTAAGAAGAGATTTTTAGGCGAAGGGGCGTGAACTTCGGATGTTTTATCTTGCTGAAGTATGAAACTTTTTAATGACACCAACCAACCGCCTGCAGTAACCAAAAGTAACCCTTGGATTGCCCTTGTTTTATCTCTCTTTGTACCTGGTTTAGGACAGGTATATAATGGACAATTACCAAAAGGAGCAATAGGCGTAGCCTTACTCATACTAATGCCTTTTGTTTTTGGTTTGACCCGTTGGACCACCTATTTTACTGGCTTACTGATTTTGATTTTCTTAGAGCTTTGCC
>JBCDGT010000755.1:0-2446 GCA_038750915.1 Bacteroidota bacterium | reverse complement strand
GCCGAAGACATTTCCACAAATTTACTGGAAAGAACCTGGAACGGGGCCATCGGCTCAGCGTCTTTGGTGTATTCCTTCGGTAAAGGCAGCAACGTGAGTTTCGGCACCAAGTACCAAGGGGCTAACCTTATCCTGGAAGGCGACGCTATGCGGGATGAGAACTACGGCTTCTTACTGCCTTTCGTTCGCTTGCGGAAGCGTATGAAAAAGGGGATTTTCGGAGCCAATCTGCGCAGCAACGCCAGCGCACCCTCCATCGCGCAATTACAGACCATTGCCGACCCCAATGCCAGTGGCCGGATCACGGTAGGTAACCCAGAACTGGACCCGGCCACGAGTTACTCTTACAACAGCTGGCTGTGGTACAACGATGAGTTCCGCGCCGTTAGCATTAACGGTAGTTTCGACGTGGCCTATACCGACAACGCCTTCGGCAATGCCGTTTCCTTCGAGCAGGGGCAACAAATCTTTCAGACCATCAACGTCAGCCACGCCTGGCGGGGAAGCGCCAATCTGGGTACCACCATCGGTGTCGCCGCCATCAACGGTGAGCTAAGGCTCGAGGCCAGTGGCTTCGCCAGCCGGGGAACCGGTATTGTAGATGATGTCCTGCGGCTCAATACCAGCTCCAGCTACACCCTGGGCGGTAACGTACTGACGGAGCTTAACGAAGACAGCTACATCAGGGTCGGCTACGACTTCAACAGCTTCACCAATACCTTTTCCGGTGGCCGCGAAGACGCCAACACGACGCAACTGACCGATAATTTCTCGCTTGCCTTTGAACTGGAAGTAAGCCCTATCTGGCGCTTCGAGAGCCGTTTCCTCTACGCTATCTTTCGGGAAACGGACTTCAGCGCGCAACAGACCATCCCCGATCTGCGCCTCAGTTTGGAGCTACGCCCGTTTAAGAAGAAAGGACACTTCATCCGTCTTTCCGGCTCCGACCTCTTCAATCAAAACACCATCGTTAACCGGAACGTGGGGCAGTTTTCTACCCGAGAAACAACGGCCAACGGACTGGGCCGTTACTTCCTAGCTACTTTCCATTACCGGATTTAAGCGTAATTATAACAACCTATTCAGGCGGGTTGCTAGGGGACTATCTCTTAGTAACCCGCTTTGTTTTTTTGCGTGGCCGCAGGTGCCAGGTGTGAGTAGTTAGTAATTGGTGATTAGTACTTAGCTACCGTCACCAACTACTAAATACCAGCTACCATACCTCACTTTGCACCTGCGGCCGCGCCCAAGAAATGCATATTTCCGTGTATCTTCCGGTTCTAACCCAATAACCAAATCACGTGCTACGTACCACCACTTGCATATTACTATTGCTATTTGCTTTTAGCTTATCCGCTCAGGACAAGAAAAAAGACCAAGAGGAAGACAAAGACGCTCGCTACGAGGCGGGCTGGAACAGCCTCTCCTTCCGCTCCATCGGCCCGGCCTTCACCTCAGGGCGAATTGCTGACTTTGCCGTTAACCCGGACAATCCGAGCGAATTTTACGTCGCTACTGCCTCCGGTGGCGTCTGGAAGACGACCAACCGAGGGCTCAATTTCAAACCCGTTTTCGATCGCCAGGGCTCTTACTCCATCGGTGTCGTTGAGATGGACCCCAGCAATCATAATGTCATCTGGGTAGGCACCGGAGAAAACAACAACCAGCGCAGTGTGGCTTACGGCGACGGCCTTTACAAAAGTGTCGACGGCGGGAAAAGCTGGAAACACATGGGCCTGAAGTACTCGGAGCACATCGGTATGATTGCCGTTGATCCGCGCAATGGTGACGTCGTTTACGTCGCAGCCACCGGCCCCCTTTGGAGCGCAGGTGGCGACCGTGGTCTCTACAAAACCACCGACGGCGGAAAGAACTGGGAAAAAATCCTAGACATTAGCGAGCATACCGGCATCCATGAAGTTCACCTCGATCCACGTGACCCTGACTTGATTTACGCTGTAGCGCACCAACGTCGGCGGCACGTATTTACCTACATCAGCGGCGGGCCGGAATCGGCCGTTTATAAATCGACCGACGGTGGGCAGAACTTCCGCAAGATCATGAAGGGTATGCCCGGAGGAGATATTGGTCGGGTGGGCCTCGACATCTCCCCTGCTAATCCGGATGTGGTTTACGCCGTCGTTGAAGCCCAAAAAGATAAGGGAGGCTTTTATCGCTCTACCGACCGGGGCGAAAGCTGGGAAAAGCGGAGTAAGTACAGCTCCAGTGGCAACTACTACCAAGAAGTAATTGCGGATCCGGTGGACGTGGACCGCGTCTACATCATGAACACCTTCGCGGCCGTCAGCACCGATGGTGGTAAGAACTTCGGCAACGTAGGCGAAAAGAATAAGCACATTGACAACCACGCCCTGTGGATCGACCCCGACAATCCCAATTACCTCCTGAACGGCAACGACGGTGGGGTCTACGAATCTTGGGACCG
>JBCDGT010000754.1:0-2450 GCA_038750915.1 Bacteroidota bacterium | reverse complement strand
GTCGGAGGCTTGCCCGCCTGGAAAGCCGCTGGGCTACCGACGGAGTCCGGGCCAGTTGATGCTCCTACACCTTCCGCTACTCCTTACCCTGCTCCCAAAACCTTTCTCGGCACCCGCGACCGCGCCCAAGTGGCAAATTTGCCAGCCGACACCTTGCTCATCGACTCCCGCACGGCGCCCCGTTATCGTGGCGAGCAGGAACCAATCGATCCTGTTGCCGGACACATTCCGGGGGCCATCAACCTGCCCTGGCCCGACAATTTGGAAGACGGTAAATTCAAGTCTCGGGAAGCGCTAAAAGACCGCTTTGCTGGATTGCACGAGGAGGCGGGTAACAATGTCTTCTACTGCGGTTCCGGCGTTACTGCCTGCCACAACATCCTAGCTTATGATTATGCCCTGGGCGGCTTACCGGATTTGTACCCCGGCAGTTGGAGTGAATATTTGTTGTAGACCATTGTCGGTTATTTTGTTGGTGGTTGGGGGTGGATTTTATCCCAAAAATCCCCGGCGAATCCTTCGCTGATCGGTAGATACTCCCCATCGATCACTACTCGACGGCGTTCTACGAAGTCTATTTTGTCTAAGGCTACGAGATGAGAGCGGTGTATCCGGCAAAAGCGGTTTTGTGGCAGGCGATCCACCAAATCACCGATGCTTTCCAGGGTCAATAGTTTTTTGCCGGCCGTGAGGTAAAGGGTGAGGTAATCACCGCCAGCGGAAGCATAACGGAGGGTAGCCAGGTCGATGCGGTGGGTACGGTGGCCGCTTTTGACAAAGATAAATTTCGGAGCCGTGGGCGCGGCCGCGGGTGCAGCGGAAGTTGAAGGAGCCATGAGCTTTTCCGTAGCTACCAGAAACCGCTCAAAGGAGATCGGTTTAAGCAGATAGTCAACTACGTTCAGGGTGTAACCGTCGAGAGCATACTGATCGTAGGCCGTCGTTAAAATCACTTGGCATTGATCACCCACGATACGGGCTACTTGTAGTCCATTCAGCTCGGGCATTTGTACATCTAATAGTAGGACGTCGACCGTATGCTCCCGGAGATAGTGAAGTGCTTTGATGGGATCGGTAAACACCTCGGCGAGGTGTAAACCAGGGGCTTTGACAACATAGTCGGCCAAAAGATGTCCGGCCAGGGGCTCGTCGTCAATAATCAGGCATTGCAACTCCATGGGTGGTTTATTTCAGAGACTGGGTGTGATGGAAGAGGGCTGCATCTTCACTGGCTTGATTACCAGCAGTAGGGATTGCTTTTGCCGAGATGCTTGCTTTCATAAATCTTCCCTTGCACCTACGCGCCGCCACCCGCGCTAACCTTAGCGATACCGTAAACGCGGCCCCATCTTTATGAATGGCCAAGTTGTGCTCTTCGGGGTAAAGTAACTCCAAGCGCTTGCGTACGTTGGCAAGTCCAATACCACCAGTACCGTCCTTTGAGACGGGCCCTTTACGAATTTTGTTCTGGCTAGTAAAGATCAGGTCTCCCACTTCGTTTTCGGCCAACTTCAGCAAGAGGGGCTGCTTACGCAAATCGCCGTGTTTGAAGGCGTTCTCCACGAAAGGCACGAGTAATAAGGGAGGCAGGCACCAATCCTGGCTCAGTTCTTCCACTTCCAGTACTGCTGGGGTGATATTCTCCACCCGCATTTCTTCCAAGTGGATCAAGTCTTGCAAATGTTCCATTTCCCGTGCGATGGGCACGAGTGCTTCTTTTTCGTAGAGCGAATAGCGGAGGAGACCCGATAGCTTCTCCAAAGCTGGCAGGGCTAAAGGGGAAGATTGGTGGACCAAAGAATACAGATTGTTGAGGGTATTGAACAGGAAGTGTGGATTGACCTGGGAACGCAGGTACTTTAGCTCGGCTTCTACGCGTAGCGTATCGGATACCCTTCCTGCTTGTTCAATAAAACGCGCCCTTTGTAGTAGATAGAAAACGATACCTAATGGGCAAAAGATGAGGGCATACAAGATTTGGTCCGCTAGGTAGTATCCCCAGGCCGTTTTCGGATTGTAGTTCCCCGTGCCACTGATTGCCTTTACGATGACCTCTTCCCAAAAAGCGCGCATCGGCATACAGACAAATATGCCCATAGCAAGAATAAGCAGTAGGAACGCCCAGGGAATGCGATCAAAAAGAAAGTATAAAACCATATAGCATACCAGCGAATAGCTAAAAAAGGCTACCCCGGTAAAAACCAAGAGCGAAAGGGCGTGAAGTGTGGTAAATCGTTCCCATTCTTCCCGGACACTTTCCGCTTCCAAAAAGTCACTAAGGTGGAAGATGGCCAGATAAACCACAATGAAGAGTAAGAGCAGTCGCTGCCAACGGAAGGGCATATCTGGAGAGGAATACATGCTCACAAAATAGTGCTAGTACTGACGGATACCCTGTAATTGATCCTTCAAAGTGGTCGCTTCTTCGGTGAATTAGTTGAATCCTTCCG
>JBCDGT010000753.1:0-2462 GCA_038750915.1 Bacteroidota bacterium | reverse complement strand
TTCCGTCGAAGATTTGGCCCGTTAAACGACTTTGGGCGGTTAGGACATAGGGGAGTAGGAGTAGCAAGAGTAGGGTAGGAAGCTTCATGTCAGGTTTTAGCTAATACGCGTTACTACTTACACGTTGCAACTTCGCTAAGTGTTACAACTGTTGCCGGTTTTAAGAAAATCTTCCCGTTTACATGCTTGTTTTTTTAGTTGGTGCTTGTGGTGTGGGTAAATCTACTTTATGCGAAACACTGCGTAAGCTGGAAGCATCCGCCGATTATATCTTATTGCAATCCGATAGTAGTCCTATCCCGAGCCAGGAAGAAATGGAGCAAGAGTTTGGCGATTGGGGAACCTGGCAATACCGGAATACCATCAAGTGGATTGATCGAATGGTGGCTTACGCGGAAGAGCAAACTGTGATTTGGGACGGACAGGCCAATCTAGATTTCATCACTAAAGAAATGGCAAACCGCCAAATCACGAACTATCGGATTGTGCTCATTGAGTGTGCGGAAGAGGAAATGATCCGTCGCCTGATTGAAGAACGAAAGCAAGCCTATTTAGCCCACCAAGACCAAAAGAACTGGCGCAATTTCCTGCACCGGCAGGCGGAGGAGAAGGGGGCTTACATTATTGACACTACCAATATATCTCCTAAAGAAGTTGCCAAACAATTACTTGTTTACCTGGAAGGAACTTCGACCTCCTAGTCGAACGGAATCGGGGCCAATAAGTCTTGATCCCTTCAATCTGGCCGTACTATCACCATGCCTTCTTGAAGTGGATCCAGCGCGTCGATTAATAGTGAAAACATCTCTTCTCCCATGTCTAGGTAGATGTTTAGGAAATTGTCTTTCCGTTCTTGGAGGCTACGACCGGGGAAAAGAATAGCCCGGAGATCGCGGATCGTATCCATGGCGTCGGCGTACTTCTTCTTTTCGATGCGACGGAGGCGACTTTCGAACTGCTGAATGATTTTTGTTTGGCGGGTACCTTCTGCGAGAGCGGCTTTTTCGAGGGTCGGGTCGATAGCTTTGGCTTTCTCCGCCAGACTGGCGAAGAGGGAAGTAAGCTGCTCCCATTCGGTGGCTAAGGAAAGGTCGTTGGGCGAGTGTTGCGCGACATAATCGCGGATGATGAGGTCGGAGTCTCGGAACAACTCGCGGTACTCCAGGCCGAACTTATCTAGTTTCTTTTGGCTGGCGGCGTCGATCCACATCACGGAATTACGGCGGATAAGCATCGGAAAGTTAAGACCAAAGGCGGCAAACTGCTCTTTACGTTCCAGCCAGTAGGCTAACTCTCCACCGCCGCCGATGTAGGCGAGGTTAGGGAAGATAAGTTCCTGAAAAAGGGGGCGCATCACTACGTTAGGGCTGAACCGTTCTGGTTGCTCTTGGAGAGCCTGCTTTAGCTCCGCTTCTGAGAAAATGATGTCGGTATCCAAGACCCCGTAATGACCGTTAGCTGCAATAATGCGATCCCGACGACCCGGGCTGAGGTAGAAAAGGTTGATGTCGCGGGCGTGCGCCTGGCCGGCGTAGCCGGCAGCGGTGAGCGCTGCCTGGGCCTTTTCTACGTAGCCGTGGCTAAGTTGCTCCAGTAGCTCCCGCTGCATAAGTGGTACAAAGGCGGTTTTGAAAGCTGGGCGACTCATGTCGGCCACTACCAGTCCCGTTCCTTTGAATAAATCGTGCACTAAGGCTACGGTTGCTGCCCCGTAGGTAGCGTGTTCGGTATAAGCTTTTTCGATCCGTTCGTAGATATTCCAGGGGGTGTATTCGCCGCCAAGGAGTTCTTTAAGGGCGCTTAACGCAGGTGCAAGGGACGTTGTAGAAAGCGCTCCTACGGAACCACCAACTCCTGGTACCTGCTCGCCTTTGCCCCACTCGATCATTTGCCCCTTGATCCTGGCGTGGTTGATTTCGGCGAAATCATGGTCTTCACCGCCCACCACGAATACGGGGACTATATGACGCTTGGGGTACTGCTCGTTCAGTCGTCGGCTAAGGTTGATCGCCGAGCAGATTTTATAAATGAAATAAAGTGGACCGGTGAAAAGGCTCGGCTGATGCGCGGTAATAACGGTAAAGGTGTTGGGCTCCAACAGGCTTTGCACCTGCGGCAGCGCCACCTCGGTATGCTTAAGCTGGGCGTACTGCTCACTTAGTTCCTTTACCAATAGATTACGATCCGTATTGTCTTTAGCCTTATCGCTCATCACCTGGCCGAAGGCTTTCAGGGTGACGGGGTACTTATAAAAAGGCTTCAGATCATCCGCCCCAGTGGCGTAAGCAACGTCGCGTTGGGAAAACTGGGGTACCTCCGGAAAGGGAATACGGTCGATTGGCATGGGCTGAATTAACTGATCGGTCAGGCGGGATAACCCCTCATGTAAGGGTATAGTTTAACCCAGTGCCTTGCCAGGTAGATGCTTGCACCTCAGGTGCTGGTGTATTTTTGTGACTGAC
>JBCDGT010000752.1:0-2463 GCA_038750915.1 Bacteroidota bacterium | reverse complement strand
TTTATCTGACTTATCTTGTGTCAACATGAGGTAGGTTTTGCAGTTGAATGCCTTGAGAATCATTCAATTTGCAAAAATCCTACCTCATCTCCATGATATAGAACTCTTTATCAGTAGAATAGACTGCGCACCTCACGTTAAGTACTAAATACTAAGCTGTAGATCCGGTCCTACGGCGTAGTTACGGATGGCCTGCAGCAGTCGCCGCCGGGCGTTAAACCGGACCTTCGGCAGGGACGCCTGGGTCTGGGTGAGCTCCCCGAGCTCTCCGCGCAGGACCGGGTCAGCGGCTAGGGCCGCCTCCGTCGCCCGCGTCTGGGCTGGGGTGCTTTCGCCGTACAAATAGGCGATCATGTCATTTTGTGTAAAGGTTTGGTTCATGTCGAAGCTTTATTGAACAATGAAGTTAAAAGTTGGCTCTGCTAGTAATTGGGATCAAACCTTTGTGACATACTCAAAAAAACGCTTATAAGTTGGCTGCCGAGGGAAATACGAATAATGTTGGCAGCGATAGTAATCTTTATTTTGCCCGCTTCCACGTTTGGGTGCGGTAGAGGCCCGTCCAGTGCTTCCCTCGTATGTAGAGGGTGTCAGGATCGTCTTCGAACCAGGCCGACAGCTTGTACTCAGCTCCCTTTTGTGGGTCGAGGATGGTACCGCCTTTCCAGTGGTCTCCGGAGGCCTTTAGGTTCTTGATGATGGTAAGCCCCAAAATGGGTTGGCCCTTTTGTTTGCCAGAACACTTCGTGCAGATAGCATCGTCGTTTCCGGTTAGTATTTCGGCAATTTCGCCAAAATAAACCCCGTCCTTTTCGTATATCTTGATTACGGACTTCACCTCCCCCGTCTCATCGTCGATGGTTTGCCATCGTCCGGTTGGGGCATCAGTTTGTTGGGCCTTAAGGCCAAAGGAGAGTACCGCAATGACTAAGAGGAGAAAGTAAGGTTTATTCATTTAGCTCATTTGTGGTAAGGTAACGTTGCTAACCGTCTTTTTCTTGTTTTGTGCACGGAAATAATGATTTTTTGCGCGACCGCAGGTGCAGGGTGTTGGTAGTTCGTAGTTAGTGATTGGTCTTTAGTTCTCTTTACCAACTACTAATTACCATTTACTAACTACTCATTTGGGACCTGCGATCGCGCCCATGGCCAGTAAATGTAAACGCAAATAGGTGTGGAGCAAGAAGATCACCCTGTTGTGTAAACGAAAACATTACCGTCAGGATATAATCAAGCATTACCGGGACTTAAACTACTTAGTGTATCGGTAACAATAACTTAACCTTAGGGTAAGGAGGGCTTTACGGGGCTTGGAGACCTTTGCGGTCAGAAAATCAACCCTGCTATATGCGTACCAAACTATTACTATTTTTAATCGCCTTATTAACTACTGCGACCTCGTTCTCCCAGACGGTGACTATTTCTGACAGTGATTTGGAAGGCGGCAGAACGTACACTTGGGATGCCAATACGACCTACATTCTTGATGGACTTGTATTCCTGGAAGAAGGTGGTGTACTCAATATTCCCGCCGGTACGGTCATTAAGGGTGCTGCTAGTGTAAGTACCGATAACACTTCCGCATTGATCATTGCTCGTGGTGCCCAAATCTTTGCCGATGGAACCGCTGACAACCCTATTATCTTCACTGCCGAGGACGACGATCTTAGTGATCCTAGTGACTTTACTTCCGCCGATCGTGGTGAGTGGGGTGGTCTTATTCTCCTTGGTCGTGCCCCCATCTCTACTACTGGTGGAGAAGACAACATCGAAGGAATCGACGCTGGTGAGCCCCGCGGCCGTTTCGGTGGTACTGAACCTACCGATAACAGTGGACGCCTTCACTACGTCTCCATCCGCCACGGCGGTGCCGTTATCGCTGACGGTGATGAGATTAACGGTCTAACCCTCGGTGGGGTAGGCTCCGGTACGGAAATCGACTACGTAGAAGTATTCGCTAACGACGACGACGGCATCGAGTTTTTTGGTGGTACTGTTGACGTTAAGCACGCTTCCGTTGCCTTTTGTAAGGACGATGGTTTCGACTGGGATTACGGCTGGAGCGGCCGTGGTCAGTTCTGGTTCGCCATCCAAGAGCCCAACAGTACTACCGGCCACGCTGGCGAACATGATGGTGCTAGCCCTGATGATTTTGCTCCTTTCGCAAATCCTACGATTTACAATGCTACCTACATTGGTATTGGTAATGGTGCTGTTGCAAATGGCGGTGACGCTGCCGAGAACCCAGTTGATGCGGTTCTCCTGCGCGACAATACTGGCGGTAGCTATACTAACTCCATTTTCACGGGCTATAACGGTTCTGCCATTTCCGTAGAAGACCGTACCGATACGGATACAGGCGACTCTTACGCTCGTTTCCAGGACGGAGACCTTACCTTCACCGATAACATCTTTGAAGACTTCCAGGCCGGTAACACTGCTGCCGATCTCTTCCTGGCCATC
>JBCDGT010000751.1:0-2467 GCA_038750915.1 Bacteroidota bacterium | reverse complement strand
GTTGAGTTGCTGGCTGCGCAGCCGCAGTACTACCCGTTCGGGGTGGATAGAGATGATGGTGGATTTAAATACCTGCGACCGAATAGCGTCTTGCGGACGTACCTTCTGCTCTTGGCTACCGTAAAGGGCAATAATATCTCCCTGGCGAAACTTTACCAGTCGGTCATCTCCTACCGGGCGGTTAAGGGTTAGCATAGAAGTGTTGGCCTCGTAGCTGGCGAAAGAGAGACCGTCTAGCAATTCAAAGCGTTCGATCTTATCCGCTCGCCCATCGAGCCAGAGTGAGGCTAAGCCATTGATACTTTCCAGGCGCTGTTCCCCGGTTTTAGCCATCCGTTGCTCGCGGGCGGTAAAGCCCAGGAAGGCACCGAAGTAGCGGCGTTCCAGGTCGTTGAGTTTACCGTAGACCTCCAGGACTAATTCATGGTCCTTGCGGGCAAAACCACTTAGCTTGGGGATTCTACCGGGGTGAAGGCGCTGTAGTAGGGTAGTGGTCGCTTTAGCTAAGTCAACCGCTCCATCTGCTCCTATTTGGCCGAGTAAAAGCTCTACGCCCATCAACTGGTTGCGGGCGGCAATGGCCTCTAGTTTCTGGTGGTATTCCGGAGGAGCATACTTCAACCCGTTGGCATAATCATTGCTGTAAAGAATATACGATCGAACGTTGGCTCCTTCTCCTAGGGCCTGGTTGATCATCAGGTCATAGAGCAGGGTTTGGATGTAATTCGTCTGATTAATCCCGTGTTTATTAGTGTTCCAGTACTTGCTAGTTTTTAACTCTACAATGGTCGTAGGTGCACCTTTTTTGCTTGCTGCTTGTAGCAGGTCCAACCGTCCTTGCACCCCGTACTCAGGACTGAGAAAGGTGGGTTCGAGCAAAAATTGCTTCCCGGTCTACATCAATGCTTGCCAACTCCTGTTTGACGAATTTTTGCAGCGATACAAAGTGCTTGTTGAGTTGATCGATCAGGTCTTTAATCTCCCGGTCGTTAAATAGGCAAAGGGCTAAAGGTTGGGTTTGAAAAATACTCCCGATGAGGGATTTGAAGCTGACGTCGGGGTTTTCCACCAGCCGATCGAGGAAATAATTAACTAGGTTTCCGCGTACCAACGGTAGGGTTTGGTGGAAGGGGACAAGCTTGCGAGTCAGTATACTCCAGGGCTGGTAGTGATGGGTACCATTAAAGCTTTCCGCTACTGCGGTTACGTCGATAAGGTAATCTGGTTGCAAGACAATTTGGGCGGGCTGTAAAACCCCTTCCTCCCGTAGCTCTGCCCCGATTAGGTTCAGTAACATCGGCAGCCCACTAACCCGTAGGAGGATGGCCATGGCCTGGGCAACGAGGGCATTGGCTACCGTCTCAGCACCATAGGGAATGGCGTAAATTCGCTCTGGACGTTCTTCTTCGCGAGCGTACACCAATTTTTCTTCTTCGTCAAACTCTACGGCTACTACCCGGAGGCTGGGCCAACGTTTTCTCACTGCTGGTTTGACGTAGGGAAAGGGGTAAGCCAACGTGAGGTAGTTGACCCAAGGCTCTGGCACGGCCCCACCGAATAAGGCCCTAATTAACTCTGTTGCTAGCCGATAACCTGTGGCCAATTGCTTGTCCATTTCTTCTCCAGACAGCTGGTCCAGTTTTCGGGTCCGAAAGCGCCGTTCCTGGTAAACGTGTTGGTGGGGAATCCCGTACTTGTGGGCTGCGAAACTAATGCGGGCAAAGCTAGTGCTGAAGTGCAACTTATCTTTTTCGGTAGCTCGTTCGAAAAGTTCCAAGATTAACCGACGAATGGCGAGGCAACGATCAGGAATGGAATACGCCTCCGCTGCCGCTATTTTATCCAGCTGGCGGTAAAAATACTTACGGAAGGCATCGTTGCGTTGGGAGTCCGTCATCGATGGCGAAGGTAACCAGCCGCCGGCGGGAAGTCATTAAGCCAAGCAAAATTATTACCCGAGTCCGACCATCTTACTGCTACCTGCGGCCTACCTTCGCCGGCGCAATGAAGAGAATAATGATCTGCGGTGCCGGAGGGCAGTTAGGACAAAAACTCATTGGTGCGGCGCGCGCGCTTCCCGGAGAAGGACCGCGTATTTTTGCTTATAACCGGAGTAGCCTGGATATCACCAAACCCACGGACTTACGGGTAGCTTTCGCCGAGGCTAAGCCAGATCTGGTATTCAATGCTGCTGCCTATACGGCTGTCGATCGGGCTGAAAGCGAGCCTGAGTTAGCTCGTAAAGTAAACGTAGAAGGCTGCGGTCGCTTAGCTGCAGCCTGTTATCAAGCTGAGATCGGATTCGTCCATTTCTCTACCGATTACGTTTATGCCGACGGATATAACCGACCCCTTAGGGAAGGCGATCGGACCTTAGGGACGAGCGTTTATGCTAGGACGAAACTGGAAGGTGAAAACGAAGTGATGAAGCATCATCCTTCTGCTCTCATTATTCGTACCAGCTGGG
>JBCDGT010000750.1:0-2470 GCA_038750915.1 Bacteroidota bacterium | reverse complement strand
TACTGGCAGCAGCAGGCCGACTATGATATGGAGATTCGCCTAGACGACGAGCAGCAGCGCGTATACGGCACTTCCACCATCAGCTACCACAACAACTCCCCCGACCCCCTGGATTATCTCTGGTTGCAACTAGACCAGAACGTACGCGCCCTTGATAGCGATACCTACAAAACGGGTACTAGTAATGTCCGGGAACGGATGACTCTACGCTCACTGTCTCGTCTGGAACCTACCTTCGATGGTGGCTTCAAAATAGACTACGTACAAAACGGCAGTGGCAAAGCCTTAGAGTATTCCGTAGTAAAAACCATGATGCGGGTCGAGTTACCCCAAATACTGGAACCCGGACAAAGCACCGAACTGAAGCTTAAGTGGTGGTACAACGTCAATGACCGTATGAAGATTGGAGGTCGTTCTGGTCTTGAGTACTTCGAAGAAGACGACAACTACCTTTACACCATTGCCCAGTTCTATCCCCGCATGGCACTGTACACTGATAACGAAGGTTGGCAGAATAAGCAGTTCCTCGGGAGTGGCGAGTTTACCCTCACCTTCGGTGACTACGACGTAAAAATTACCGTACCCGCGGACCACCTCGTGTCTAGCACCGGCACCCTACAGAACCCCAACGATGTACTGACCCGTAAGCAACGTAACCGCCTCAACGAAGCTAGGGAAGCCTTTGAACAACCTGTGATCATTGCTACCCAAGAGGAAGCAGTAGAACGGGAGAAAACAAAGGAAACTAAAGAGAAGACCTGGCACTTTACCGCCGAGAACGTACGCGATTTTGCCTTTGCTAGTAGCCGTAAGTTTATCTGGGACGCTATGGCCGTGAAGCAGTCTGATGGTACTACCGTGATGGCAATGTCTATGTACCCTAAAGAAGGTAACCCCCTCTGGGAACGCTACAGTACTAAAGCTGTTGCCCACACGCTGAAGTGGTACAGCCACTACACTTTCCCCTACCCTTACCCCGTTGCGTGGTCGATTAATGCCGCTAGCATCGGTATGGAATACCCGATGATCTGCTTCAACTTTGGTCGGGTTGAAGAAGACGGTACCTACAGTCAGCGGACCAAATACGGCATGATCGGGGTGATCATCCACGAAGTTGGCCACAACTACTTCCCGATGATCGTCAACTCCGATGAGCGCCAGTGGACCTGGATGGACGAAGGACTCAACAGCTTCCTACAGTACTTAACCGAGCAACAGTGGGAGCGAGACTACCCTAGCCGCCGTGGCCCCGTTTACAAGATTGTTGACTACATGAAGGGCGACCAGGAATTTATCTCTCCCATTATGACGAATTCCGAATCCGTCTGGCAACTGGGTAACAATGCCTACGGTAAGCCGGCTACGGCGCTTAACATCCTGCGGGAGACGGTCCTCGGCCGGGAAGAATTTGATTATGCCTTCAAGAAGTACTCCAACCGCTGGATGTTCAAGCACCCTGCCCCAGCTGATCTATTCCGGACGATGGAAGATGCTTCCGGTGTAGACCTCGATTGGTTCTGGCGCGGCTGGTTCTTTACCACTGATCATACGGACATTGCGCTTGCGAGCGTTGAGCCATTCCGGGTAAACACTAAGAACCCCGAAGTTGAAAATGCTATGGCCAAAGAGAAGGTCGGTGATTTCCAACGTAGTATTGGTAGTATCCGTAACCAAGAAGAAATCGCTCAGACTTACGACGAGCAAGACCGTACTTTACGAGATTTCTACACGGAGTACGATCCTCTTGAAGCTACTGTCCTCGACAAAGAGGAGTACAACCGCTATCTGGCTTCCCTCAGCGAAGAAGAGCGTGCCGTCTTAGCGGCTGATAAGTATTACTACGAACTTACCTTCGAGAACAAGGGAGGACTGGTAATGCCCATCATCCTGAAGTTTACCTTTGCGGACGGTACGAGTGAGGTACAACGCGTCCCCGCAGAGATCTGGCGCCGGAATTATAAGGAAGTTAGTAAAGTATTCCCCTTTGACAAGCAGGTAACCGACATCGAGCTGGACCCCTACCTCGAAACAGCGGATACCGACCGGAGCAATAACTTCTACCCTTCTCGCGTAGAAGTTAACCGCTTCGATCTTTACAAGAGCCGTAGCCGTGGTGGTGGTGAAAACCTCATGCAGCGCGATCGGCGCGCAAAAGAAAAAGAAGGTTCTAATCGCTAGCTCGTAGATTTACTTTCTTAAGGAGGCCGGGTAGCAAGTGCTGCCCGGCCTTTTTTTGCAAAAGGAGTACAGACCTCTAGGTCCGCTTAAATGATATTGGCAGACTTGGAAGCCCGCATTCCTTTTAAGCTGGTTTTAGGGATTTATCTCTTGCTAGCGAGCTCCTCGTCGTATTTTGCGAGCAAGCTTAATTGATGCCTTAATGAATTACGAGAATCCCAGCCTTACCCTGATTAGTAGTGAAGTAATCCCTGGAGCCCTCCGCTGGCGGAGCCCTTCCAATATTGCGTTG
>JBCDGT010000749.1:0-2490 GCA_038750915.1 Bacteroidota bacterium | reverse complement strand
CGGCCTCTTGAGTGGTTCTCACGTTGGCGTGAGTGGCCCAGCCGCTGGCCTGGCGGCCATCGTACTTACGGCGATTTCTACTATGGCTAGTTTCGAGGTTTTCCTCCTGTCGGTCGTAATCGGTGGAGCCTTACAAGTCATTTTTGGCTTTCTGCGTGCCGGTGTTATTGGTTACTTTTTCCCTTCGGCCGTCATTAAAGGTATGTTGACCGGTATCGGTATCATCATTTTTCTAAAGCAAATCCCTCACTTTTTTGGTTACGATGCCGACCCCGAAGGTGATGATTCCTTCCTCCAAGCCGACGGAGAGAATACTTTTTCCGAGTTGTTTAATATGGTCAACTACATCGACGATGGCGCTACCATCATTGCGTGTATCGCTTTGGCAATCCTGATTCTATGGGAGTTGGTCCTCACCAAGCGGAGTAAAGTATTCACCATCGTTCCTGGCCCCGTAGTAGCAGTAGCCGCCGGGATCATCTGGCAGTTGGTCATGAAAGGTACTGACCTGGAAATCGCTACGCAGCATTTGGTGAACGTACCCGTTCCAGATAGTTTTGACTCTTTCCTCGGCCAGTTTAGCTTTCCGGATTTCAGCGCCATTAACCAATCGGCCGTCTGGATTACCGGATTCACCATTGCCCTAGTGGCCAGTCTTGAGACCTTGCTTTGCGTAGAGGCTACGGATAAACTAGACCCTCACCGACGGGTTACCCCTACCAACCGAGAATTGTTGGCCCAAGGAACCGGTAACGTCATTAGCGGCCTGATTGGCGGTCTCCCTATTACCCAGGTTATCGTGCGGAGTTCGGCTAATATTCAGTCTGGAGGAAGCACAAAGCTCTCGGCTATCGTGCACGGCTTTTTGTTGCTGATCTCAGTCATTATTATCCCGAATGTCCTCAACCTTATTCCCCTATCGGTGCTGGCCGCCGTTTTATTATTGGTTGGTTATAAACTCGCAAAACCGGCCACTTTCGCCGGCATGTTCCGGGTCGGGTGGCGGCATTTCGTCCCCTTCATTGTCACGGTTCTAGCGATTGTTTTTACCGACCTGCTTATTGGTATCAGCCTAGGCCTCGCCGTTGGTATTATTGTTATCCTATGGACTAGCTACCAAAACTCTCACTTCTTACATTTGAAGAATGAAGAAGGTCAGCAGCCTATAGTTAACATCACCCTGGCTGAAGAAGTAACCTTCTTCAACAAAGCAGCTATCCGTAAGGAATTCGACGAAATTCCGCCTAACTCTCTACTCAAACTGGATGTGAGAAAAACAAAGTTTCTCGACTATGATGTTGTTGAGATCATGAATGACTTTCACACCCCCTTCGAAGAGCGGAACATTACCGTAGAAGTAATCAAAGAGAGTGGAGTGGTTACCAACCCTGAAGATTACTTCAAAGTATTTGAAATGCGTTCCATGGCAAGTGCGCACTAAGCAGTTAAATTTCCCTAGCAATGAGGTTTTCCTTAGGTTTTGATTTCAGTAACCTCCGCGGGGACTTCTTCGGGGGGCTTACCGCAGGTATCGTTGCCTTACCGTTAGCCCTGGCCTTTGGCGCGCAAACCGCCCTTGGGCCCATGGCAGGGCTTTATGGTGCCATTGCTATTGCCATTGTAGCGGCTATTTTTGGCGGCACGGCTACCCAGGTGTCGGGGCCTACCGCTCCGATGACGGTGGTCTCCTCGGCCGTAATTGCTAATGCTATCATTGAGTCGGGAGCGGAAACGGTTTATGATGCACTGCCCCTTATTCTAGCCGTATTCTTCCTAGCGGGCTTGATCGAAATGTTTTTTGGCATCATTAAGCTGGGGAAGTACATAAAGTATATCCCTTATCCGGTGGTATCTGGGTTCATGTCCGGTATCGGGGTAATCATCATTATTACCCAGCTATTTCCCCTGTTAGGGTATAACCCGACTACCGACGAAGCGTTAGTCGAGTCGCGGATGATCCACGCTGAGGAACAGATTCTCGAAGGTATCATTCGGGAAGAAGAACAAAATGCTACGCTCAAGGGCGTAATGGACAGCAAGGTGATCTCCGCTACGGACGCCGCCTTCGCCCAAGTGACGCCCGAGCAGATTCGTGAGGAAGCCAAGCGCCAGGCTAAACGCCAGGCTAGTGGAACCGTAGGAACGATTAAAAACTTCTTACGCCCGTTCCAAATTCCAAATGGTATCAACTGGCTTAACTTCCTGTTGGCGATAGGCACCATTGTAATCATCTACGGATTTAAAAGAATAACTACTGCCGTTCCTTCCAGCCTGGTAGCGCTGGTCTTATTTACCCTGGTCGCTTATCTTTTCTTTGCCCCTGGCTCGATTCCCATCATCGGTGAAGTGCAGCAGGGTTTACCACCGATATACTTCAGTTTCTTCGGCCAGTATGCCAATACAGACAACCTGTTTTTGATCCTGAACTTTGCCTTTACCCTTGCCGCACTCGGGGCAATTGATTCCCTGCTCACCTCCGTAGTCGCAGAT
>JBCDGT010000748.1:0-2494 GCA_038750915.1 Bacteroidota bacterium | reverse complement strand
ATTAACTTCACCAATTCCGCCACCAGGGCCAAACCGATTCCCGTACCGGATTGCTCGCGTGTATGGCTGTCGTCCGCTTGGTAAAAGCGCTCGAAAATGTAGGGCAACCGCTCCGGCGAAATTCCCGCGCCGGTATCCCGTACCTGAATGAGTAATTCCGCCGCTGGGGCACCTCCCGTGGTATTAGCCAACAAGTAAATATCTCCACCAGTAGGAGTGAACTTGATGGCATTGGAGAGTAAGTTCGAAATCACTTGTTGGATCTTCCCCGCGTCAAAATCCATTACCTGGGTTTCTAGGTCGGAGAGGAAATGAATTTTCACGCCCCGGCTTTCCGCGAAGGAATGGAAAGACTCTACTAGGTATTTCAAGTAAGAAATGAGGTCCGATTGCTGCAGGTGGAGGTCCATTTGCCCCGATTCCAGCTTCGCTAAGTCGAGCATTTGGTTGACGAGGCTGAGCAGGCTGCGACCATTGCGTTCAATCATCTCCACGGGTTCTCGCTGGGCGGCCGTAGCGCTACGTTCAAGCTGTTCGGTCATGCCCAGAATGACGGTCAAAGGCGTCCGGAATTCGTGGGTGATGTTGGTGTACAGGCGGGACTTAGCTACGTTGAGGTCCTGAAGTCGTTGGGCTTCGGATTTCGCAATTTGCCGGCTTAGCTGAAAGCGATAAATCGCGTACACTAAGGCCAGGCCCAACAGTGCGTAAACAACATACGCCCACCAGGTGAGCCACCACGGAGGAAGTACGGTAATCTTAACCGGATGGGCCTTTCCGAAAGCGCCCACCGAGTTGTAGCCTTTAACGAGCAGGGTATACTCTCCTGGTGGTACCTGGGCAAAGTAGATGGTGTTGCGATCTCCCGTTTGCCGCCAGTAACTATCGTAACCTTCCAACTTGTAGTAAAAATCGTTATCCGTTGGCCGGTCAAAATCTAACAGTGATAATTCAAAGGAAAAATTATTCTGGTCGTAGTTTAAACTCAGTGCTCGGGAATGCGTAATGCTCTCAGCGGACATTGGGCCTTCGGTAACTTCCTTACCATTGAGTAAAAAGGCCGTTAAGCGGATCAGGTCAGAGCTGAGCGATGTTTGCTTGCGCGTACTGTTGTAATAACGTTCAATCGTCGTTGCGTTAACGTAGGTACAGCCTCCTTGGCCACAGAAGAGCATCTCCTCCGGCGAATGTACGAGAGCAGATCGAAATTGGTAGGGTTGCGCGAGGTAGTCATAATCTTCTGGAAACAAGAAAAAATCTTCATCTCCCACGTTGAAGATGGCGATACCCCTAGTAGTTGCCATCCAGATGTTTTCCTGATCATCAAAAAGGAAAGAACGCATTTCTCCTAACTCCTCCGGCAGTGCGTAAGTGGCCACAGCTCCATCTTCGGCCAAGCTTACTAAATGGGTTTCCACCCCAAGCCAGAAAGTCCGATCAGTACTACGTTGCAAACCGGTCAGACGGGGGAGATTGCCCCTATCCAAAGACAATAGTGTTTGCGTTTTGACGAGCATCGTCTTCGAACGTAAACTCGCAAGGGCCAGCTCTCCCTCCTCGGTGAAGCCAGCTATCCACAAGGCCTCATAATCATCTCCGTACAACAGCCGCGGGGAGACGGGTAAGCCCGGCAGGTTACGGGAGGAGAACCGGTCAAACTGTTCCGTCTGTTTATCGAAGCGATGAAGGAGGCCACCTTCGCTTACTGTCCAAATCGAGGTGTTGTCGGCACTTGCAACTAGATGTAACAGGGTATCACTTGCCGGTATACTCGGGCTCATCGCGGAAGGGAGGAAATTATGCAGCTTCCCGTTCCGCCAATCAAAGCGGAACAAGCCTTCTCCGGCCTCCCCTTTGGCAAACCAGACGATCTCCTCCTCGTCTTCCAGCAAGGAGGTGATGTTATCGAACAGGGCATTACTGTCGTCATCATTAGCCATCGAATAACTGCCAAAAAGAGGACGATCAGGCAAGTTCGTCCAGGTAAAGGGCATATCGTCCTCTTCCCAATTCACGTAGTTCAATCCGTTGAGTCGCCGCCCAAACCACATATTCCGGCTTTCTTCCGTAATACTTGCCGATACGATATGATCCCCCAGAAAAACCGTCCCCAGGTGTGGCATCAATCTGTTGGACTTGTATACCTTCTCGCCAATATCCCCCGAGCAAATCCATAAGGTTCCTTCCCTAGATTGGTAAATCTGCCAAGCCTGGTTTAAGGGAAACATCGACTTGCGATCTTCGTCCATACTGAAAATTTCCCCCATCAACCGATCATCTTTCAAGCGGTACTTACGCAAACCCGACCCGTAGCTTAATACCCAAATGTCTCCATCATTAGGGTCTTGAAAAAAGGAGCGTACTTGGCTGATGGAATCCTTTATCCTAAAATCTGACAGCTTTTCTTTGTAGGTAAAACGACCAGTCTCCCGATGGAGGAGATGTACGTGATTTCCTTTTGTTCCTACCCAAAAGTTACCCTTCGTGTCTTCGT
>JBCDGT010000747.1:0-2523 GCA_038750915.1 Bacteroidota bacterium | reverse complement strand
ATAACTGCGCTGGTCAGCAAATGGCCGGTATTATACATTTCGTGAAACTTCCGGTTCTCGTAACGTCCAACGGCCTCCTTCGTAGTTACTTGGGTCTGGAGATAACCATCCGGTTCCTGTGCCTTACTAATGATGTCGATGTATTTATCGAGCTTCTCCAGGATCTTTTCGTCGCGGTTGATGGCGTAAACGTACATCGCTGCTTCCATCCATTTATAAAAATCACCGTCGTGCCAGTGCATCCCTTGGTGTTTTCCCTCCTTGAGGCCTGCGGCGATTTTAAAATTATTGAGGGCATGCCCCGTGTCACCAGTTAGCAGTTTTCCCATATGTGGCACCATCACCTCCTCGGCCACTTTGAATTTATCCGCCCAGAAGCCTTCCGTCCAACGGCAATCCCCGATCGGTACGCTTTTAAGCTTCACGTAGGGGCTATTGGTATTGCCCACGATGCCCGTATTCAACTCCGTGTTCGCAGCGGCGGCCCGAATCTCGCTACCCAAATCTTGGGCTGAAGTACCTTTTGGGGTCGTTGCGGCAGGGGCTTGCTCACAAGTAAAACTGATAATTAGGCATCCGAGTAGCGGTAAAAGTACTTTGTGCATAATCGGTTGTATCAAGAATATTTTTGCGCGGCCGCAGGTGCCCACTGAGCTCGTCGAACGTGTGCAGAGAGAATTTAGAATCTCTGATTGAACAAGTGAATTTAAAATTCATGGTGATTAGAGGCATGCATCTAACTTACCAAATGCCAACGCCGACAGGTTTTCACTTAGCACAAAACTAATCGGGCGTAATTGCCCATGATAGCCGCTACTTGTCAGGTTATGACCGTATTTTAACCTGATACGCGTCGAGTGGAAAAGGTATGCCTTAAAATGGTGCTCTTGCAATTAGTAGATGGAGCTTACTTACCTTGATAAGCCTACCGTTTTGCTTACCGCAAAGATCTCATGCTGGTCATTATTATTAATCACCCAGACCGTGTTGCCCACCTTCAGTAAGTGCCGTACGTCCTTATTGGCGAAAAAGCCGGAGGCCTGGTGGGAAACAGGCAAAAACTGACCACTCCCCTCCCCTTTCAAGAATTGACCAATTCCGGCATCGTAGCGCGTCGTCTCGATTTCGGGCATATAATTATTACCCGCCGCCAATAAATCAGGTACTCCATCAGCATCAAAATCTTCGAAAAGCAGGCTGTTTACCGGGGCTTGTTGGAGGGAGTTGGGTAAGGGTGAAAAGCGGAAAGCACCCGCTTCATTGCGAAAAATGCCTGAACGAAATTCCGTTGCTTCGTAGTGAAGCGCGGACTCAATACCAGGGCCTAGAATGCCTTCAATGTCCCGACTAGCGAAATCAGCGTAAGTAGAAATTTTATTTGCTAAATGGGGTAATTGCTGGGCGGTACAGGTTTTTCCCCTCACCGGCACTTCTTCTCCTTTGTAGTATTTCGCCAGGAAAACATCGGCCGTTCCGTTGTAGTCAAAGTCTTTGGTGTATACGTGGAGGGGCTTGGCCGGCGTAGCGTGATACTTCGCGTTTAGCCCAAGGTTACCTGCTACGATATCCTGGTCACCATCACCATCAATATCAGCGATTAACAGCCTATTCCACCAGCCCTTCGTAGCCGCCAGGCTGGGGTAAGCATCGCTTTTAACCAATTGGCCGGCCTCGTTAGTGAACACTTCCAAGCCCATCCATTCTCCCGTAACGATTAGGTCAAGATCCTTATCTCCGTCCAGATCGTTCCAGGCTGCATCAGTTACCATTCCGATGTTTTGGAGGCCAAGCAACGTCTCTTCTCCCGCCAAACTAAAGCGACCACCAGTATTTATTAATAGATAACTTTCGGGTGGGAAAGGATATCCACCGGGCATGACTCTACCACCAACGAACAGATCGATATCACCATCTTGATCAAAATCGGCGGGTTTCACCACGGCGCCGGCAGTAGCCATATCCGGAATGAGGCCATCCGACTTAGTAAAGTTGCCGTTCCCATCATTAAGGTAGAGGCGATCTACCAGCATTTTTGAATTGGGGGCAAATTCATAACTACCACTTACAACGTAGAGGTCCTCATCGCCATCGTTATCCGCATCGAAAAAACAAGCGGCTACGTCTTCCCGGCGTTTGTCTCGCTCAAAAGCAACGGATGCCTGGCGCTGAAAACCACCAGATTTCCGAGCAATTAGCACCTGTCCTGCTTGGGTGTGGCCACCTCCTAAGAAAAGGTCGTCCAGCCCGTCTCCATTGACGTCCCCAGTCGTTGCTGCGGGCCCGGTCTGCGATAGCTTAGCCGGCAACAAGATCTGTTTCTGGTAATCGTTATAGGGCGGATCAACATGCGCAAAGCTGGAGGCTTCCCTACGGAACAAGTAGCTTGGCTTCTCATCGGCAACGGGAGCCATCGCAGCATCCGCATAAGTGAGGGTTAGTTGTTGATTGGGCAAAATATCTTCCAGTCTTTGGATTTTCCCATCCATCCAATGCACCTCTAATGCGAACGGAGCACCATCGGCT
>JBCDGT010000746.1:0-2530 GCA_038750915.1 Bacteroidota bacterium | reverse complement strand
CTGGGAGCTGATGAGTCCTTCTTTTTCCATCCGTTTTAGTACGGGGTAGAGCATGGCGTCCGTCCAGGCCAACTCGCCGCTGGAGAGATGTTCGATCTCTTGGATAATTCGGTAGCCGTAATTTTTCCCGTGTAGGAGAATGGATAAGACTAAGGGTTTGGTCGAGGCCGCAACGAGTGCTTTGGTAGCCATGAAATTAGTTTTAGTAGCAGGAAGTATTAAAATGGTGTTAGGTGTTTATCGCCTCAGGAGGCCAAGTAATCTTTCTCTTTTATGAGCAAGGTGCCGTCGAAGAGTTCAATAGTTTTCTCGGCGTAGGCAGCATCTTCTTTGGCGTGGGTGACCATGATGATGGTGGCTCCTTTCTGGTGGAAATAGCGCAATTTCTCCATTACGGCTTTGCTATTGCTCGAGTCTAGGTTTCCAGTAGGTTCGTCGGCAAGGATGAGGGTGGGATTGGCAATGATGGCCCGGGCGATAGCAATCCGTTGTTGTTGCCCGCCGGAGAGCTGCCTGGGATAATGATCGGCACGGTGGGTCATTTCCAGTTCCGCCAGCGCTGCATCAACGCGGCGATTCCGCTCCTTTACGGGGACTTTCAGGTACACCAAAGGTAGTTCGATGTTCTCCCGGGCAGTTAGTTGATCGATTAAGTTGAAGCTTTGGAAGATGAAGCCCATATTCAGTTTCCGCAATTCTGACCGCGCCCGACGTGAAAGGGACAGTACGTCCTTACCCTGAAAGTAGTAGCTCCCTCGGGTTGGGGCATCAATCATCCCAATCACGTTAAGTAGGGTAGATTTTCCGCTGCCGGAAGGGCCCATAATGGCCAGGAATTCTCCCGGTGCTACGGTCAGACTCATGTCGCCCAGCGCAGTGGTTTCTACCGTACTAGTGTAGTGGAATTTGTAAATGTTTTTCAACTCCACTACGGGAGTTGGTTTGGGGGTAGGGTAGTGCATTATTTAAGATTTATGGTTGAGTAGTCGGCAAAGTCAGCGTAAGTGGAGGTAATTACCCGGTCACCTGGTGTAAGGCCCTCCAGAACTTCGTAGTAATCGGGGTTAGCTCGGCCCAACTGAATGGGAGTTCGGGTGGCACGGCCTCCTCCCGCAAGTCGGTATACCCAGTATCCACCGGTAGATCCGTAGAAATCGCCACTGGCCAGTAGGGTAGAGGGCGTCGGAGGACCAAATAGTAAGCGAATGCGTAAAGATTGCCCCTTGGTGAATCTGGGCTGCGGAGTGTCCGCTGATACTCCTGCTACTTCCGCTGATTGGACGTCCAGGCGAAATCTCCCGTTTTCGACGGTAGGGTAAATCTTCGTGACGGTTAAGGCAATGCTATCGTTCCCTAGGGGCAGATATCCTAGTTGGCCTTCCGTGATTTTATTCAAGTAGAATTCGTCCGCCTCCGCAACAGCTAGTAGGGCCTCCATTTGGTAGATCTCGCCAAGTCGTTGACCACTAGAAAGTGCTTCTCCGGTTTGTACGCTAAAATCGCCTAAGCGGCCTTTGGTCGGGGCCAGTATCACCAAGCGATCTAGAATGGCGCGCACCTGGCGTAGGTTGTCCAGGAGACGTGCTTCGAAGGCGTTGATCTGCTCAAGTTGCCGTTGTCGGGCGAGGCTATCCTGGCGAAGGGAGGATTTAAGTAAAGCTTGGCGCCGCAGGAAATAGCTAAATTGGTTTTCGGCTGGTTCGTATTCACTCTGGGAAATAATGGAGTCCGCAAAAAGGGTGACACTACGGCGGTATTGTTTCGCTTGTAGGGCCAGTTGATATTCTACCTCTAGAAGTTGTTCCCGGCGATTGAAATCGTTTTGGTTGAGTAGTAGCTTGGTTTGTCGTTGGGCGTTCAGTTGCTCGATTAACTGGCTTTCTCGCTGCATTACCTCGAGTTCTAGGTCGGCGTTGGCCACCCTGAGTAAAGTGTCTCCCTTTTCGACATACTCACCGGAAGTGGCGTAGATCCGCTCAACGGTGCCACTGATTTCACTATCGATGAAGTAGCGTTCAGTGGGCTCTACCCGCGCCGTGAGGTTAATGTACTCATTAAAAATGCCCTGGCGCACCGTGGCTATGGTTACGGCATCACCAGTTACGGAAAGCGAAGCCTCTCGGTTCAGCAGAAAGGTGAACAGTAGGGCCAGGCCAAATACCCCCGCAAAGAGGTAAAGACGATAATGGTGGGTGGGCGGCTTGCGTAATTTATCCATTGCCTAATATTGTTAGGTATGCAAACCTAACGGTGTTAGGTATCTATCGCAAATTTTGCTGCACTTTTCTTCCGACGAATTGGTATGATTTGTGGCCGGCCTGCCTTTATGCTCCGCAGAGATTACCCGTCTGCTACCCCAAAATACCCCTTATGGGGAATGGCTCTCGCTTATTGGTCCACCTAGTTTTACCCGAGAAAAAACACGGAAAAATATGCATAAGCTTTTTACCTTTCTTTTGCTACTAAGCCTTACTAACTCTCTGTTGGGCCAGACTAGAACTGTGAGTAAGTCCAACAAATTCCAGCCGGG
>JBCDGT010000745.1:0-2545 GCA_038750915.1 Bacteroidota bacterium | reverse complement strand
GTAGTAACCGGTGCTTCTACGGCGGCAACGACCTTAAGTGGCTTACGCTTAGCCATCATGATCCCACGCATATTTGGAATCCGTTGCTCGGCCATACCTTTCGCCGCGCTCACCGCAAACGGGGTAGTAACCTCCACTAATTCCAAACCTCCCTCGATATCACGGGTAATGGTGGCTGTGTTGCCATCCATTTCCAGCTTGCTAGCATCCCCAACGTAGGCAATGTCTAACAACTCAGCTACCATTGCGCCTACTTCGGAACCATTATAATCGATGGTTTCTTTACCGAAGAATATAAGGTCGTATTCTCCTGCCTGGGCTTGGGCAGCAATCTGCTTAGCGATGAAAAGACTTCCCCCATCAGTTACATCTACACGGATAGCATCGTCGGCTCCAATCGCAAGTCCCTTACGAATTACGGCGTCGTTTTCGGCCGGACCTACGTTCAGGATCGTAACGCTTCCTCCACCGGCTTCCTTGAGCTCTAAGGCTCGCACCAGCGCATACCATTCATCGTAAGGGTTCATGATGTAATTGACACCACTGGTATCCAGCGCTGACTGGTCACCAGTCAGCTGAATTTTCGTGGTCGTCTCCGGCGTCTTACTGACGCAGACAAGTATTTTCATAAATCGTTAATTGATCGTTTTAAGCAAGGCCCTTTTATGGCGCGACCGCAGGTGAAAAGAACAGGATAGAAGAGTAATATGTTCCACCCCGTCCCCTCGCGGTTTCCAAATATAGTACCACAACTAAAGCCACAAAAGGGTTTTAGCGAAAATTCGCTACAGACTATCTCTTTAGGACATTTCCGTGATGAATGAAGCTACGAATACGCTCACTTCAATACTCACCGGTCAGTAAAGGCAAGTACTGCCATACCTAAAGGGCTGACTTCGCAAATGCTACTGCGGCCAGTCTATTATTTTCCTAAGATAGGTTTAGAATTTACTGCCGCATCCTAAACTCAAAGGTTTTGAGTTGGCGCGCTTGGTTTTCTGCTACGGCGTTGAGCACCTTGAGTTCTTCGTTGAGTTCTTCGCGTTTATGTTCATCTGGACCGGAAAAACGACGCTTGCGATTGATGTCCAAAATGGACTGAACGGTTTGGCTCAACGCAATTTTTGTCTTCAGGTAACGGTACTTGATGTTTTTACGCGTACTCATAAGCTCTTTTGGGTTTTCAATTGTAGACAGGCCTCATTCAATGATGGAAAGTACAGAATTATTGCGAAATAATCAAGGCCTTACCACCACATTCCCTACATATATTTTATCAACATGAGTTCCTCCCAAAGAACCTCTCGAACCCGCCGATAGTTGTCCTTGAATTGTCGTTTTGACGTAAAGGGATAGTTTTAAGCTTTTTCCGGAAGGAACGATTGCTGGTATGGTGCATTACCGCTTAAATGGGTTTCGTGGTGTCCATTCGTGAGCACGGTAAACAGCCGGGGTAAAAATGGGTACTAATTTATTCACCCAATTCTGGCGGGTTTTCAGCAAACAGGCATAATCGATGGGTTTCGCTCCAATTGAACTCTTAATTTCTAGCGCGGTTCTGCCATAATCAAGCGTCGCGAAGCCACCTTCAATACCCTCCTCCAAAAGATCAAAAAGCATATTATGATAAAGATGATGGCTGTATTTGTAGTCATCTTCAAGTCCTAAGTAATGAGCGTGTAGCACGGAGCCATTGGCGACGGAGGAAGTAAAACCAACCAATTCATCCCCTTCGGTGAAGTAGCCGTGGAATTGAACGGGGCCGCTAAGCGCCAATCCATCCTCTGCGTATACACTCGCCAGCTGGCTATTACTAAGCCAGGGATGGCTCAACACCTTTGCACCTTGCTGAGCGAGCCAAGGAAAATAATCAGGAGTAAGGGTAGCGGCGTTAAAATCCGCCCCGGAGGAAACGTTAGCATAAAGCTGATAAATCCGGTCTTGGTTAGTTGCTACGTCCTGAACCGATAACCGTTGGCGGCGGAGTCCGGCAAGTTTACCCCGGGCCCGGCGGTAGCGCACCCGGTATTTACTGGTAACCGTCTCAAGATAGTCCTCTATATTATTCCAGTGAGGGTCCAATTCCAGCTTCATTATCGGATCAACAGGTAGGGTGTAATAACCTGCCGCCCGTAGTATCTGGACCACATCGTGGGCTGTAGGGTAAAGGTCTTTTAGCAGTACAGCAGTATAGGTACGGTCACACTCTAGTAAGGTATCCGCCACGGCGGGTAATAATTCACTGGCTTCCGTTGGGGAAAGTTGCTGCAGTCCATCCTGACAATAATCGCCAGAAGTAAGAAATTGGCCGATGCAGAGAATCTCAAAAGACAAGGGAGCCAACAGCCGTCGGCGCAGATCATAACGGGAAGTTTCTCCTTTGGCCGTATCACTTACTTGACCGGCTGCCCTAAAAGTAAAAGCCTGGGAGGTTAGCAGAATCCGGCCCGGGGACCTACTACGACGGGAAGATGCCAGCTGCTGCGGCCGCAGCAGGAGGTGCTGGAGATGGCGGAGACCGAGGACCTGGCGGAAATCATCAACG
>JBCDGT010000744.1:0-2547 GCA_038750915.1 Bacteroidota bacterium | reverse complement strand
CCCAATCCAAGGGTTTCGGTCTGGGAGTAGTAGGCAGCGAACGCTTGGCGGACCGGTTGATCAGCCGTACGGAGCATACTTTGGCGAAGGCGGGCCTGCCGGTTTACCGCAGCAGTGAGGCTTCCCAACTTGGTAAGGGGTTTGGGGAACGCCTAGCTAATGCTATGGCGGAGGTCTATGCCCTTGGCTATAACCGCCTGCTGGTGGTTGGTAATGATTGCCCTTTTCTAAGGACATCGCACCTGCGCGCCGCCGCCCGACTACTGGTACAAGGAAAGAATGTACTCGGTCCCGATCGTCGGGGAGGCATCTGGCTACTGGGCTTACAGCGGGAAGACTTTGCTCCGCAAGCCCTTGCGGACCTATCCTGGCAATCTGCTTCCGTTCATGCGGAGCTGACCAACTTGCTGCCAACCATTAATGATTTAGCTCGATTAGGCGACTTAAACAAAGTAAGCGAACTGCGTGCACAGTGGTTTTTGCTACGGCAACGGTTGGCCGATCTAGTTGCGCTGGTTTTTGTCACGCAGCGAATCGATGTGCTGGGTTTTATTGGCCGTAATGCTACCGTCGATCTACGTCTGGCGGGGCGAGCACCCCCTAGCAACTGGCCTGGCCTAAAGTAAATCGGCCCTCTTTTTAAAGCCAGCTATAGTTGGCTCTTCCTCAATTTTAAGTTTGTTTTATGCTACGCATGCGCGTGTTGGCAACCGTTGTGGGGTTGCTGTTTTCGGTCGTTTTGGCGGCTCAAATCGAGGTTACCGGTATTATTAAAGATGCCATGACGGGGGAACCTTTGGTCGGAGCCTTCATTATGGGACCACATGGTTCGCACATAGATACCGTTACGGACTTGGATGGAAGGTATTACTTAAAGGTTCCAGAATCATTCCTTGGTCAAGAATGGCGTGTATTCTACGTAGGTTATCAGTCTCAGTCGGTCATTTTGGACGCAGACGCAGGTGCTGGCGACGTTGATATTATCCTGAAACCAGGTACGGATCTAGGCGAAGTCGTTGTTACCGCCCTCGGCTTGGAACGCAATAATCGGGAATTGGGCTACGCCGTCCAGCAAGTTGACCAAGAGGCCTTAACCGACGTGCAGGCTGTCAACTTCCTCGATAACCTATCCGGTCAGGTGGCCGGCTTGCGGGTAACGGCGGGGGCTACGGGCGTTGGCTCTTCGAGCCAGATTGTGATCCGGGGGCAAACCTCCTTCACGAACAATAATCCGCTTTTCGTGGTAGACGGTACGCCCATCAACAACAACACCATTATCAACCTTACCAACGAGGCCGCCGCCGGCTTCCAGGAGGTCGATTTTGGTAATGGTGCGATGGAGGTTAATCCGGCCGATATTGAATCAGTGTCTATCTTAAAAGGCGCTTCGGCTGCTGCGCTTTACGGCACCCGAGCGGCAAATGGGGTGGTGCAGATCACCACTAAATCCGGTGGACGCCAGTCTGGCCTGGGCATTAGTTTTAACACCAGCTTTACGGTAGATAATCCCTTCCAGTTACCCGAGTTTCAAAACGAATTCGGCCAGGGGCAGGGTGGGGAATTCGAGTTTGTCGATGGCCTTGGCGCCGGTACTTCTGATAATATTACTTACAGCTACGGGCCACGCCTGAACACTGGGCTGAATATTGCTCAGTTCGATAGTCCGGTCACCTTGCCTGACGGCAGGGTAGTGCGGGGTGGTGACCTAGCGGTACACGGTGGCCAGCCCATTACGCCTTCACCCTGGGTGAGCCAACCCGATAACGTCAAGGATTTTTACCGAACTGGTACCACCGCCATCAACAGCCTCGCCATCAGTGGGGGAGGAGACTTTGGTGATTTCCGGCTCTCGGCTACCGATCTGCGTAGCGACAGCTACATCCCTGGCGTCGACCTCAAGCGGAAAAACCTCTCCGGTAAGTTCGGTTTTCGCCCTACGGAAAAACTGCGGGTGAATGCCAATTTAAACTACGTCAATAGCCAGTCCGATAATCGCCCCGCAGCGGGCTACGGCTCCGAAAACATCGGCTACAGCCTGGTGGCTTGGTACCCCCGGCAGGCGAATACGGAGTCCCTTCGCGACTATTGGCAGCCCGGACTGGAAGGAATCCAGCAGTACAGCTTTAACTACACTTTCTTCGACAATCCTTTTTTTACCCTCCAGGAAAATCGAAACAGTTTTAACCGCGATCGTCTTTTTGGTAACGTCTCGGCCGCCTACGAATTTAGTGAGCAGCTGCGCGTGACTGTACGCTCGGGGATGGATTATAGCAGCGAGCAACGCCGCTTTTTACGCAACTTCAGCAGCAATCGATTTGCTCAGGGTGGTTATGCGGAAAACGACGTCTTCTACCGAGAAATCAACACCGACGTACTGGTCGATTACCGCCCCAATTTAAGTGGTGATTTTACCCTCAACCTGCTTGGTGGGGCCAACCGCCTTGATCAGCGCGCTCAGAACACCCAGAGCCAAGCTCTGACCTTGGCACAGCCCGGTATATTCCGCCTTAGCAATGCCGCTAGCCCGGTAGAAATTTTTGATCAGGT
>JBCDGT010000743.1:0-2552 GCA_038750915.1 Bacteroidota bacterium | reverse complement strand
CGGAGTTTTATCTAATCCCCACTAATTTCTTCACCATATACCGATCACAACCGCAATGTCCGGTGTTTCCCAGCGGTGCCTCCAAGTACCGAAAGCCATACTTTTGGTAGACGGCGGCCGCGGTAGTCATTTCCTTGACTGTTTCCAGGTACATCTCGGTGTAGCCGGCAGCAATCGCTCCGGTAATGCAGGCATCCATTAATAGACGGCCACCACCCTGACCGCGCCCTTCCTTAAGAATGTACATTTTGCGCAGTTCGCACGTTTGGCCAGCGGCCCCGCTCAGCGGCGCGTAGCCCCCTACCCCAACAATCTTAGCACCTGCGCCCGCGCCCGTCTCTAAAACGAAAAAAGCAGCGCCAGGCCCCGAATAAGCAGTAGCCATATCCGAGATTTCCGGATCATTGATCGAATAGCCCTCCCCTACGCAGTTGAATTCGGGCATAACCGTTTTGAGCACCGCTACTACGGCTGAATTATCCGAGGCTTGAATGGGGCGTAATTGCAGCATCTAAAAATTTTCTACGAGTTGATAAATGGCGGGCAACTGCCGGCCCAAACCGTCGTAGTCCAGCCCATACCCCACCACGAATTTAGGAGGAATCACGAAACCGACTAGATCAATCGGTACTGACACTTGCTGTGCTTCCGGTTTGTGGAGCAAGGTGACCAAGGTAATTGAGTTGGGGCCAAGTTGCTGTAGCTCGGGAAGAAAAGCCTCCATGGTGTAGCCACTATCGACAATGTCTTCAATCAGTACCACGTCCCGATCCTTGACCAGCTCCGGGTCAGGAGCTAAATGTAGGTTGACTCGGCCATCAGTTTCCGTGCCGCGATAACTACTAGCGCGGACGAAATCGATCTCCCCGTTTAGCCGGGAAGCCCGGATGAGGTCCGCAGCGAAAATGAAAGCACCTCGCAACATGACCAAAAAGCTAGGGTTGCCTCCCCGGAGCCGATGGCCCAGCTCTTTACCAAGTTGGCCGACGCGTTCATCAATATCTTTCTTGGAGAGAAAGGGGCGAAATTCCAGTTCATGGAGACGGATGTGATCCGGCTTAGTTGAGGCCATATTTGTCGATTAAATATACTAGCGAAGTTATGGAAGCTGCACCTAATTCCAACTCCCGCTTATTAACATTTTCAAAGACATCATTGGCGGTATGGTGAAAATCAAAATAACGCTGCGAGTCGGGATTGAACCCTAGCAGTAAACCTCCTTGCGACTTGAGGCCGCTGATGTCCGCACCAGAGCCACCGGTCATAAAGGTTAGTCCGTAGGGCTCTAGCAAAGGAAGCCACTCATTGACTCGTGCATAATAACGGGTAAATACGTCTTCCCTTCCTTGGGCACTAAAGCCTCGCGGCGTAAATCCACCACTATCACTTTCGATGGCCGCCAGGTGGAACTCTTGTTTGGCATCACTCGCCTCCCAGTAGGCCCGGCCTCCGGCCAGGCCGTTTTCCTCGTTCATAAACAGTACGCAACGGAAAGTATGCTGGGGCCGATGCCCCAGCTTCTTCAGCAGCGGTAACACCTGTAGAGAATGGACAACCCCCGCCCCATCGTCGTGGGCACCTTCCCCTACATCCCAACTATCAAGGTGACCACCGACCAAAATTATCTCTTCCGGAAAAGTGCTGCCGCGTACTTCTCCGATTACGTTAAAGCTCGGTACTGGTGGTAGAATGCGACCGTGCGATTTGAGGTGCACTCTCACCTCGCCCTGGCCAAGCAGGCGGTGCAGTTGCTCCGCATGGTTTGTACTCACCGCTAGGGCCGGAATTTTAGGCACTGTATCTACCACTGCTACGGCGCCCGTGTGCGGCACATCATCGAGGCCTGTAGTCATTGATCGCACCAGTACCGCTCTAGCACCATACCGGGCTGCGACGACCAAGCCGAAGCCTCGCTGGTCAACTGCACCTCCATAAGCAGCAAAAGTGTTAAGTTGAGTGGGGTCCATGGGACGGTTAAAAAAGACGATCCGCCCTTCAATACCCGCGCGACCAAGTGATTCGACTTCGTCCAGACTAAACACCTCCACTAGGGGGGCTGTCACCCCGTTCGGTCCGGTACCTACAGTATTGCCCAAACTGATCACGTTAAGCGGTTGAGAACCTACCGAACTGTTATTCACGATACGTCCTTGGGCGGGATCACCACGGTCCCAACGGGGTACCGTACAAGCTTGTAAATAAACGGTATCAAAGCCCAGCGTATCCATTAATCGACGCATGCTGTGTACGGCTGCTTCCGCTCCTGGGCTTCCCGCTAGGCGGGGTCCGATTTCCTTGGACAAATGTCGTAACCACTCATAACATTCTCCTTCCGAGAGGGCCGCATCGTAGATCGCTCTGAGGGCGAATGCATCGTTTTCTTGGGCCAAAAGGTTCGCTGCCCCGATAAAAAGCAGCAGATACAATGCCAGCTTTTTTACGATGCCAAAGAACAAGGCACTTATTTTGTGGAAAACTCTCCTAATCATGTTAGGAATAAGCCTAGCGCCCAAATCAGAATTCTTAACTGCATAAAATAGCAACATTGAAAT
>JBCDGT010000742.1:0-2553 GCA_038750915.1 Bacteroidota bacterium | reverse complement strand
GTATGACAAAAATAGGCATACTAACTTGCACAGCTTATAGTAAACGAATCAAGAGCTAAGTCGGTCAGAGTAAACCCTTTTCATGCCCTCGACAGGCTCGGGCACCGGTCTAACGGGATAAATCCCGTCTAAAAAACGCCAAGCATGCCGAGGCGCTTTTGCTTGAATAACACCTAGCGTAGCTCTTGATTCGCCTTGGTAGTTAGTAATTAGTTTGAGACCAACTACTAACTACCAAATACTAGTTACTTTGTAACACAGCCCGTTCGGCCCTTCGCCAGGCCTTCAGATCCACTCAGTACGAGATAGTAGTAGCCAGTAGGAAGGGAGCGCACATCCAGCCCACCGCTCCCTAGCTGACCGTAAGTTGTTGTCAGGAGTGGTCTTCCGTGTAGATCAATGACCGTGAGAACATCGGTGAGGTTGACGTCCTCCGTTGCCAGATCTACCCTCAGGAAGTCTTGGCTAGGATTCGGGTAAGTTCTCAAGAATACTTGCTGCGCAGCCAAAGCACGAACACCAACGGGTAGCCCAGATTTGGCAATTCGATGAAGGGTGGTGTTCGTAATAATTGGCTCGTTAAAGTCGAAGTAGATAGCGGCCTTATTCCTCATTTCGTCGCCGCGTAGTAATTCAGGGTCATGGTCAATACTGTAGCGAACGACTCCTTGGCTTCCTTCAAGATTGACGTTACTGTCGGGCAACATGATGTTAGCGAAAGTAAAGGTGAGTACCCGGTGCGTATCCAGACTGATGGTGTAAGGATGACTAGCGCTTTCTGCCTTGAAAGTACTCAAGTCGAATTCCGGAGCAATGGTATCGCGAATAACGACCGTAAAGGCGGTATCAGTACCAGTATTCTGGAAGCGAATAGCGAAGTCGAGTCGAGTTCCGGGGGCAATATTACCGCCGTCATAGCCAATCGGGAAACCAGTCTTGTCGTTGGGGTCATAGGCCCCAACATTTTCCCGGCAAACCACGTCTTCAGAGGGAACACCGTTGCCCAAGGAAAGTAGGTTGGCCAGTCCAACCGTAAAGGAACCGTTAGGGTTGGTACCACAACCTTCAGCGACGGCGGAAGGCGTGTCGGAACCAGGCGCATTAGGTTCTTGATTGGTAATAACCTGGTAGGTCGTTCCGTCCGCAGGTAGGTCGATGGTAAAGGTACCGCCGGCAGGGAGGGCCACTTCCGTTTGGATGGGATCCACGGACATCATGATCCCGTCTTCTACCACTACGTAGGTAAGGGGAATCGTCATGGGGTTATTTCCCACATTCTCGATGGCGAAACTGATTTCGTTTCCGTCACAATTCGAGCCGGTAACGTTTACCAAAGCACCGCTCCAGTCGTCACTGGGGTTGCAAGGTGCATCGGGCGTCACCTTGGCTTCTAGACAGTGGCTTTGCCCCAGCTGGGCGTCACAACTCACGGTGAAACGGAAGAAAATCTGGCCGTTACCAAAAGGTGGCACGTCTCCTAAGTCAAAGGTGAAGGTGTTACCATCAACACTGACGGGGTCAACGTTAGGTACTACACCGATGAAGAAGTCATCCAAAGTAACCGTTAGCGTAGCATTTTCCGCCACCGCGCTGCCTTCATTAGCGTAATTCACCCAGGCGAAGTTTTCAAAACAACGGCGTAAGAAGGGCATAGAGACAGCCGTGGTCATCACGGGACAGTCCAGTAAAGCGGGTAAGAAGACATCAGCCTCTACTGCGGGGCCAGTACCAACTGTTACCGTTAGCGGCGGTTCACAAGCACCAAAGGGTTGGTTGGGGTTGGTAATCGGTCGTACCGTGTAGTCGCCTAAGGGCAATTCGATGAAGTACTGACCATCCGTATTCGTGTAAGCATAGTAGGTTATGCCAGAATCAACCCCCGTGACCTCTACAATGATACCGGGGGCTGGGGTATCCTCCCCGTCGTCCAAACTACAATTCCCGGCCTGGTCGACGTAAACGGTACCACTCAGGGTGGCACACTCAGGATTAGTTCCAGAAACAATGGTAAGGGTCAAGGTATCACAGGAAGTAGTAATCGTTACGCTGTACTGGCCGGGTAAGTCAGAACAAAGATAGAAGCCCCCTTCTTGCCCTGGGTCCGTTTCTCCGTTGGGCAGGGTCCAAGAAATATCCAAGTCCCTTATATCCGTATTAAAACTGATTCCGTCAAGAAAATAGCAGTTCTCTACGTTACAAATACTATCGTTAAAAGCCACGATGCTGACGTCATCAAGTAAGCGACCGCTGAGTACGGTAGCCTGCCCGGTAACAAAGCACTCGCCATTGGGGCTCTCACCAAACACTTGATAAATGCCTACCTCCGACACTTCGATTTCGGGCCCAAAGAGCGTATCTCCAGCGGGCGTTATCCAGCGATACTCCAGGAAGTCCGTTAAGTCTCCCGTACTGAGTGTTACCGTTCCTCCATCACAAGGCAAGAAGAAAGGGGAGAAAAATTCGATGACTTCAGTTTGCGAGCGAACCGTTATTTCGTTGAAAGTAACACAGCCTCCCGCATCCGTTATGGTTAGTGAATAGGTATCTCCAACG
>JBCDGT010000741.1:0-2553 GCA_038750915.1 Bacteroidota bacterium | reverse complement strand
AGGGTGCCTACGTTGGCCACCACCGCTAGTTTACCTTGATCGAAGAAGGACTTCAGGTTGGTTAGGGCAGGGTGAAAGCCTAGGGCTTTTTCGGTATAAGTAAGTGGGCTTAAGTTGAGGAGGCTGTTTTGGGGTAGGGCTTGATTGGTCCGGGTAGCGGCGTATTCGTTGTAAAAGTCCGTACCGCTGGGTGTGACCGTATTATAGGAGTCATTACCCCCTCCGAGCATGATGCACACTAAGGCCCGGTAATCACCGCTGCTAGCGGAACCTAAGCTGCTTGGCAAGGAGGCGGCGTTCATCGCCTGGAGGTTGAATAGGGTAGAGAAGAAGGTAGTAGAGCCGATGGCCGCACAGCTAGCCGTTCCCAGAAATTGGCGACGAGAGTATTTTTTAGTAGTGGAATACTTAGACATGATGGGATTATTTCAGGATGGCGTAATCGGGAGAGATGATGATCAGGAATAGGGCCATACGTAGGCGTTCTTGGGGCGTGTCTAGTTGGCCGAGGGCATTGACGATAATCCTTTTGGTCGCTGCTGAAAGCAGCCCATTGGCGAGGAGGAGATCGAGATGATCCACCAGGGCTACCGGTTGGTCTACTAAGGAGGCTAGGGAGGTGAAGTCTTGGTTGAAAAGGAGCCAGTCTTCGTCTCCTTCCCCGTAAGCATAATCGTGTTCGTTGGGGTCAAACTCTTCCGGATCGCAGGAGTACTGGTCGCCCAGCACCATTCGGGTATTGACGTCGTTGATGATGCCAATAGCATTGGTAGAATTGAGGATTTGGAACTCAGGTGCGACCAGGTAATTTTGCGCAATGGGGCCTTGGGGCTGGTAGTCGGGGCGGTAAAAATTAAAGACACTGGGAGCAGATAAGGGGAATTGTCCTACGGTTTCCCGAAGGCAGCCGATTTCAAAAAGGTAGCTGCCATTATCTTCGGGACGCAGCGGAAAATTGCGCATCATATTCATCGCCCGCTGCATTGGCTCGCGTAGCTTACCGAAACGAGGAGAGGCTGCCGGGGTGCAATTGCGGGCCTGGGGATGCAGTAAAATGGTTTTGAGAACTTCTTGGAAATTATTTGGCTGACTAGGATCAAAGACGTTAGCCACTGTAGCTACGTAGGCGGGTGAAGGATTGGAGGTGGTGAATCGCTGAATCAGTTGCTTGCTGATAAAGGGAGCCGTATTCGGGTGATTGGCTAAATGGTTAATCGTTTGTTGGAGGTCCTCCATACCCGATTGCCCGGCGGGTAGTACCGTACCGTTCAGTAGTATTTTGCTGCTGGTATCGTGGTATTCATCGTACATCCGCATGGGGAGCCCGGACATAATATAGGCTTGCTCTTCCGCACCATCTTCCAGGATAAAACCATTGACGAGGCCATTCGTGAGCCCCGTGAATACTTGAGCAAACTCCTTGATGTCTTGATTGGTGTAGGTGGGGATGAATTGCCCTTGGTCGTTGAAGCGCCGGGTGCCGTTGGAATTGAGCTCCCAAAGGCCAATGCTAAATAGCTGCATGATTTCCCGGGCGTAATTCTCGTCTGGTTGGGTGTTGCGGGCTGGGTTGGCTTTGCGGTTGTTAAAGTGCGACAGGAAAATTCCCATGGTAGGATGCAGGGTGACTTCCATCAGTAGATCTTGGTACTGACCGAAGCTGTTGCGGTTGAGCATGTCGTAGTAATGGCCGGCAAACAGCCCCACGTCTTCGAATAAATCCCCGGAGCGATTGACGACCATAATCTGACTCAGCGCAAAGGCCATCCGCTGCCGGAGTAAGTCTGGCGCAACCAGGGTATTGTTCACCCAGGCTAGTTCAAATTCAAAGGAAGAGATGCCAAAGTCGTCCGGTTCTATCTCTGTACTGGAATAAACAATTCGACGCATTTCTTCCGTGATGCTGACCGACGGTAGGGCAAACTGCTCGTCGAGCCAAGCTTCGTAGCCCATCGCGGCGGTCATGTCGATGGTCGCGTAATCGGCACCGAAAGTAGCTTGGGCGAGAAAACGGGAAGCGTCTTTGAGTTGGGCGATGTTCTGGACGCCGAAGCCGTCAATAGTGGCCCCACCCGTGACGCCCCCACTATTGGAACTGGTGGTTACGGAGATATTGTTGTTGTGTCCCGCACCAATAAAATCCGGATGATCCAGCTGGGCACTGAGCTGATGGAGGGTAAGTAGCAGGAGGAAAAGAAGCTTAAAGTATTGCATGGGCTAGAAGAAGGATTAGGAAGCCTTCTATGACCTACAACAATTCAGTTTTTGCACACCCTACCGTGATGGGGAGAAAATTTTAATTTCTTTTTTTTAGCATGATCATTAGTGCGCACGGCTCTTTGGTACTGGTGCTAGCACCTGCGTTTGCGCCCCTTTTATATACTTTTTAGACGGAAAAGACTAAGTTTTGCCGGTCGCCGAGCTTGTCCTTTAGCTTTGTGATGATACTATTATGGCAAACATATTGATTACCGTGATGTGTACTACATATTGCAGCCTTCAAAAGAAGGTGGCTGCAATGTGTGGAACACTTCACAGCCACCTATTTCCATT
>JBCDGT010000740.1:0-2560 GCA_038750915.1 Bacteroidota bacterium | reverse complement strand
GATGAACTCATCGTAGATTTTGCAGAACGTATCAGCCGATTCCATCATACAAAACGACCTGATGGATGAGTAAACAACTCAGAATGAAAGCTTTTGATTAAGTTTCGTACAATCCTAATGCTAAATATTAAATCAAACGTTCTCAATTGTATGTAAACCTTGTGCCTTTTCCCTTAATCCGCTACTTTAGGTTCCGTAAATCTTGATCATGCAAAAAGTAACTAATCCCGACTCGGGCCCCCACCGCCGTGATGGTGAAAGCTATCGCCTGACCCAAACAGAAATTGACCGCTACCACGAAGACGGCTACCTGGTGTTGGAAGGCGTCTTAACGGAAGTGGAAATGGCTACCATCGATCCATGGTTCGATCATTTCGTTGCCGGTCAGGAAGCCGAACGGATGGGCCGTGACTTCTGCGATATGAGCCAACCCTACGGTACCCCCTTGGAAAAGTTCCAGCTCGTCAACGCCATGCTGCCGAGCACCTACCGCCCGGAACTAGCCAACAACATTTACCACCGGATTGCCCAATCCATCGCCGACCAACTTTATGCCGGGGAAGCCGCCATGGACTACGAGCAGTTTCTCGCTAAACGCCCCAACCAGGCTAAAGCCGAGTTCGCCATGCACCAGGACCTCGGTTACTGGCCTAAAACGGAAAACACCTGGACGGCGACTTTCTCGCTGGCCCTCAGCGATTCGGCCCTAGAGAATGGTTGCCTCCAGGTGGTTCCAGGAACCAATAAGGAGCCAGAACTACGCAGCCACCGCCCAAAAGATCACGGAGACGGCGCCAGCCGCGACGACTCTCACACGCTGGTGATTGAGTCCAAGCCGAGTGACCAAGTTGTCTATCTGCCCGTAAAGCGGGGTAGTATTACCGTTCATGACGAGCGAATCGTCCACGGCTCCGGGGGTAATACGAGCCCGGATTGGCGTAAGACCTACGTCGCCGCTTTTCGTGACGTCAACACCATCCGCCAGGAGCGGGCCATGGGTTTTACGCACAGCCATAATGATACCGTTAATTGGGAGGAGATTGTGCATTAGTTTGGATAAGCGAAGAATATTCGCGTATCGCTTTAATTCTCCCAACTGCAAGTAAGGCCGCACAGCGACCTTACACCTCGGACCCGCACAGCGGGTGTTCCGCCGGAGCAACTTTTTCTCCAATACATTCCATTGTTTGGGTCGAACCCTATCCCTCACCCAATGGACCGCCTGGACCCCAAACCCTCCCGCCAGCGAAAACTCAAGCGCCTCGACAAACGGCTTACCGACGGTATTCACGGTAAGCCCGGGCGGAAGGTATTGCGTAGTGGTAAAAAACGACGGCTTTACGAGACCACTCAATGGGGCTATCTCCCCCCGCGCGAGGCCATGAAGGAACACCACCGGGATTGGGACGATTATTTTCGGGGAAAATATCTTCCAATAAAAAACTACCTCCTACGCCAAGTAGGTCGCAACTGGAATGAAGTTTATCAGGAATTGAACGAAAAACTAGCCGGTGAATACCGAGGTTCCCACCCACTCATTGGTCGTACTTGGTGGTTTGTACTGAAGAGAGTGATCCTAGAGGATGGGAAGTTGTACAACGGTGTTCGGCGCTACGGGCATTACACCGACCACCCACTAGAAGAAGGCAAGCTTTACATTCACCCAGTTTCCAACATCCTTTGCCGGCATCAACTACCAGGCAGACCACAAGGCCGTCGGGATAGTGCCGCCAAAAAGCGGCGGGAGAACCGGAAACGTAAGTATTTACAAAGGCAGGGAAAATCAGTTAAGCCAGTTGCGGGGGTTCTCTCCCACCCCAGCGTAGGCACCAAAGAACAAGTAATTACCGAAGGTCAAACTTACGATCTGCTGCTGAGGGCCGGGCCGAACCGGATTGAGCTGCGCGTGCGGCTTTCCAGCCTTCGGCCCCAGGAATATTGCCCTGAGAATATAGAACTAGACTTCCGTTTTCGTAAGGGCCAACTGCCCGCATGGCTCCCCGACGGAGAAGACGCTGACGGACATTACATCCGACTCCTCCTCTATCCTAATGAGGATAACAACTTACGGGCAAAGCTAGCCGGGGCATTCCCCAGGGTAAACCGTCAGGAATTGTTGATAAACATATTACCTGCGGGCAAGCTTTCTTTGCTGCCTTAGCAATCCGGTGTTAATGGGTAGCCAACCCTAACCTTTGCACCTGCTGCGACCTCACAAAATCGTCTGGTGGTCTTTTTATGCGCTCAAAAGACTACAAGACCACTAGACTACCAGACTATCTCCCCTCTCTCCGTACCTTCGCCAAAAATTCAGCCCCATGGCCAAGGAAGTAGTAAAAAAGCGTAGTACCATCTCCGTAGAGGTAGGTCTTAACGCTGAGCAGATGCCCGTACAACTCAAGTGGAACGCCAGCGATAAGCCAGGACCTAGTGAGGCCTGTAAAGGCATGTTGCTCGCCCTTTTCAATGAGCAAACTAAGGAAACGATGAAGATCGACCTGTGGACTAAGGACATGCAGGTGGTAGAAATGGACCGCTTCATGTACCAAACGCTCCGCGG
>JBCDGT010000739.1:0-2561 GCA_038750915.1 Bacteroidota bacterium | reverse complement strand
CCCAACTACCAACTACTAAAAAATAATTACCAATTACAGCACCTCCGCAACGGTAAAAATACTCCCCCCCACAAACACTACTCCATCCGTCGTTTCATGCGCTCGCGCATCTAGTTTGGCTTGGGCGTAGCCGGCGCTTACGGAAGGATAAGTGTCTCCTTTCAATCCGTATGTGGTGGCTGTTTCCTGCAACTGTTCCGCCGGTAATCCACGCGGAATATTGGCTTTGACGAAATAGTAAATTGCTTCTTCAGGGAAAAGTGGTAGGGCTTTAGTTAAATCTTTATCGCTAACCACTCCAAGCACAATGTGTAGAGGGCGATTGTATTTCTTCAAGCGCTCCATAACGGGAAGCAAACCTTCGGCATTATGGGCACTATCCGCTAGACAGAGTGGTTTTCGAGCCTGCAATACTTGCCAGCGGCCAATGTAGTAAGTGAGCTCACGTACGCGTTGCCAACCAGCAGATAACTGTTCGAAGGTTAAATCAACTCCGGGTAGGCGTTGCAGGGCAACGAGGGCCGTAAGCAGGTTTTTATTGGTGTGGGGTCCCGCTAACTCCGTAGCAATTTTCCCTTTGCCTCCCCAGGGGGTGATGACTTCAAAATGCTGATAATCGTCTGCGGATCTAATCCAATAGGGCCGGAGGATCATTTCTTGATCGGCGAAGTACAGGTCCGCGTTCTGTTGGCTGGCGATCCGTTGAAATACGGGGGTTGTTTCCGCTTGGGTTTCACCGATCACTACCGGAATAGCTTGCTTAATTATCCCGGCCTTTTCACCCGCGATCGCGCCCAAAGTATCGCCGAGAAATTGGGTGTGGTCTAGGCCTATATTGGTAATGACTGAAAGCACCGGCGTAATGACGTTGGTGCTGTCCAGTCGGCCACCCAGCCCCACTTCGATAACGCACCAGTCGGGGGCTTGGCGAGCAAAATAATCGAAGCACATGGCGACCGTGATCTCGAAAAAACTCGGATCGATGCCCAATTCGGTGGAGCGTATCCAGGCAACAAAACGCACCACCTCCTCTTCCGGAATGAAAACGCCATTGATTTTGATCCGCTCCCGAAAGTCTTGATAATGCGGGCTGGTATACATTCCCACCGTATGGCCTTTGGCCTGGAGTGCCGCAGCAATTAGGTGGCAAGTAGTCCCCTTACCGTTGGTACCCGCTACGTGGATACACCGTAACTTTTCGTGGGGGTTTCCCAGGGCCTCCATCAACACCCGAATATTCGTCAGGTCCTTTTTCATCGCTATAGTCCCCTGGCGTTGATACATCGGCAGCTGGGTAAAAAGGTAATCTAGTGTTTTCAGATAGGTCAAGTAACGTAGCTTTGCGGTATGAGCCGCAAAGATCAAATATTATCGCTACTTCAAGATAATCCCACCGACTCTTTTCTCCGTTTTGCCCTCGCCAAGGAGCACGAGCAAGCGGGCGAGGACGCAGGTGCCAAGGAAGTTTATGAGAGCATTGTCAAACAAGATCCGGACTATGTAGGCACCTATTACCACCTAGGTAAACTTCTGGAAAAATTAGGACAACCGGATACTGCTCTTCGTATTTATTCGGAAGGTATCGAGATTACCCGCCGCTTAGGTGAGAAGCACGCCATGCGTGAGCTGATGGGAGCACGGATGGAATTGGGGGAGGAATAGTCGCGGCTGCCGCCGTGATCTGGGAGCTGGACGGCCTCCGGCCTGCTAAGACGCTGCCGCTTCTAGGAGGCGGTAAGCCATCAAGTTCCTAGCTCCCTAGCAGCGCGTAGCGCGTCTAGCTCCTAAAAAGCGGCGCTAGCCGCGCATTAGCACCATATTGTCGATCAAGCGAACCGGCCCACAGTGTACTGCGGTAGCAACGACGATTTCTTCCGCGGCATCTCCATCGGAAAAGGGCAGCAGTGTATTTCCGTGGGCAATTTCCAGATACTCGGGTTCGAGAAGGGGATGCTTGGCGAGCTGTACGATGGCCATCTCCTCAAGGCTTCTGGCTGGCCAGCCAGCTTCAAGGCCAGCTACCACGGCGGTGAGGTGGCGATTGATTACCGCAGCGGCTTGTCGTTCTTCCGGGTCAAGGCGCCGGTTGCGGCTGCTCATGGCCAAGCCATCAGTTTCTCTGACGGTTGGTACCACCTCCAGTTTTACGGCTAACTCCAGTTGCTGCATCATGGAGCGCACGATGGCGACTTGTTGGTAGTCTTTTTGCCCCAAGAGCAAGGACGTGGGCCTTACAATCTCCAGTAGCCGACTTACCACTTGTGCTACTCCCGAGAAATGGCCAGGGCGGTGAGCGCCTTCCATACGTTGACTGAGTGTACCAAAATCAAGGCCTCCAGCTAAGCTTTCCGTTGGTCCATTAGGGTAGACGTCCACTACCGAGGGACGATACAAAAAGTGGCATCCGTACTGCTCCAATAAGGCGGCATCCGCCTCAGGCGTTCTTGGATAAGCCGTAAGGTCGGCCGTTTCATTAAATTGGGTAGGGTTTACGAAAATGCTGGCAACTACCCAATCGTGGCCCTGCTTCGCTGCTTCGATAAGGGCCATATGACCAGCAT
>JBCDGT010000738.1:0-2564 GCA_038750915.1 Bacteroidota bacterium | reverse complement strand
GGAAAATTAACGGCTAAAGAGGTAAAAAAACTCTACTTCCACCTCATTTTTTTAGCGTAAGCAAGCGGATAAAATGGTATTCGGTCGCTTAGTTTAATTTGGGCTAACCTGCTTATAGGGCATAAAAAAGCCGGCCCCCCAAAGGGAAGACCGGCACAACACACTCACTGTAACCCAGTGCCTCATGGGCACCATATGTTCTTAGTTGGTATTTGGAAGGTTATTGGGGTTAGCGAACGCTGATTTGGTAGTGAGGAGTCGGATTGAGAGGGCAGCTGTACTGGTAGTCTCCAGCGGCTAAGTAGACCAAACCGGAACGGCTCGTTTCTCCTTTGCCTACCAGTTCCTTAAGGCCAGAGTCTTTAACTTGCTCACCACTTTCGTCTTGTAGGTAGAAGCCTAGGTCTTTCGCTACACTCAGGTTCTCTACTTCAAAAACGTAGTACCCAGGGGCAAGATTAAGGCCACTCGTCTCGTATACTCCTTCCGTTTGGTTCAGGTGGATAACGCGTGGTTCCCCAACGTTAATCGTATAGTGAGGCGTAGGGTTAAGCGGACAGCTGTACTGAAAGGAACCTTCGGTAAGGGTAACTACACCAGTGCGGCTGGTTTCTCCCTTCTTTACCAAGGCTGCCAAACCGGAGTTAGCCACTTGTGCCTCATCGGCGTCTTGGAGGTAAAAACCGAGGCCTTTATCAACGTCAAGGTTCGTAACCTCAAAGATGTAATCACCAGGAGTCAGGTTTAACAGCTTGGTGTTATACTCTCCTTCAGTTTGACTAAGCTTAATGACCGTAGGCGCTGCTTTATCGGCCATCATCGTTTCATGCTTGGCCATTTGAGCGGAAGCGCCCGTAGCAAAAACAAAACTTAGTGCAAGTAGGGAGAATAGGGAAAGAAGATTTTTCATTGTAGATCATTTAAATTGGTTCTGGCCAGAGGCCGTTGTTTTTTGATACTACAAAGATGGTAGCACCACCAGCTGGGTGCTTTATCTATTTTACCCGTTGGCTTGTCAATTTTTCCTGAACGGAAAAATTTAGGAGCTAGGTGTACTGACAATCGATCTTGGCGCCTCGACATTTCGACAGGCTCAATGACCACAAGCTCGGCGACCTAACCTGAAAAGTACATTCCGTCGCAAGTTGTGCGACGGAATGATCGAAACCAAGCCGGTCATCGAGCTTGCCGAGATGCACCCAAGTTAAGTTGTCAGTACAGCTAGGAACTAGGTAGCTAGACGCACCTTCGTGCTCCTAGGGGGCCAATGGCCTTCCAGTTCCTAGCTCCTACTGCTTAACGAAGCGCAATACGGATACTTCCACCGCACCCTCTACTCGCAATAAGTACACCCCGGGTTGCAAATCCGCTACCTCAATAGCTGCGCTAGCTACCGGAAGTTCTCGCAGTAGTCGGCCGTCTGCTCCAAGTAGTTGCAAGCGATCAGTTACTTCCAGTAGTTGCGTCAGGTTAAGGGTATTAGTTACTGGATTAGGATAGAGACCTAAGCCGACTCGGCTGGAAAAGTATGCTCTTACCGGACCATACAAGGTGCGGGTCCCATCTAGGTCGATCTGCGCCAATCGGTAATAATTATCGCCGACTAAAGGTGCCTGATCAGAAAAACGATAGGTGTTTTCCGTTGACCGTCCCGTATGAGGGGCGGCTGCAACTTCTCCAATAGTGGACCAATCTTGGCCGTCCAAGCTCCGCTGCACCTCAAATCGATCATTGGCGACCTCGTTGGTGGTTATCCAGGTAAGATTGACTTGCTTAGGGGCCGCTTCAGCGTTGAAGGACAATAATTCTACGGGCAGGCTCACCCCTGCATTTGGGTTTTCCTCGCAGGGCGAACTGGTTACGGGATTGGTGGCAATAGTCGTATGTAAAACGTAGCCGCCAACGATATTACCATCGGGGTTCAGCGCTAGGCTTTCGCCCAGTCCACCTTCAGAGCCGTAGCTCATGTTATGGACTAAGACGCCGCTGGAAGTCCGTAGATCAATAATATCCCCTGCGTTACTTAGACCGATAAAGCCCGTACCCGTACCGAGTAATGTCGCATTCGTGGCACAGGAAAGGCTATTCCCAACGGGATCACCAATTACCACAAATCCACTAAAGGCGGGTATAATTGTTCCTACGGGAAAGGTATAGCGGGGGCCTGTATCGTCCCCCACAGTGTAGCCGGAAACGTCGATATCGGTATCGGTGACGTTGATGATTTCTACGAACTCATCGCCACTATTCACGGCACCATTGCCGTTGGTGTCGTTGGCCGTAGGATCGCTGCTATTCGTTGGGTCGGCCAACACCTCGTTAATAACTAGAGCCGGAGGAGAACACAAGCCGGTAGGAACCGGTACGGTAAACATTTCGGTAGCACAGCCACCTCCGCCGAAAGTTACTTGGTAAAAGCCCCCCTCAATTAAGCCAGAAACGATGACCGTGCCGCCATTCTCCGCTGCGGGATCATCTCCACCCACGGTAGCTCCTCCGGATACGGAAACGGTGAAGTCTGGCTCGGGGCCTCCAGTGAAAGGGAAATAGGCAACAAGGCCGTC
>JBCDGT010000737.1:0-2564 GCA_038750915.1 Bacteroidota bacterium | reverse complement strand
TTTTGGAGCGGGAAGCCTCTTTGGCGTGACGATCCTTCAGACGGTGAACAATGGTGGTTGGTACAATCCGAATGGCATGCTGCTCCTACCGCCGTCTGCGTTCTTCATCATTGGCTTGATTATATGGGCGTTTCGGTCCTGGAAGCCGGACCAAGTCGAAGAGCGTGAGTACCGCATCCAAGTGGTGGAGGCACACTGATGGAAGGCTACATCGCCCTCGCCATTAAGGCCATTTTCGTCGAGAATCTTGCCCTGTCGTTCTTTCTTGGGATGTGCACTTTCATCGCGGTCTCGAAAAAGATCGCCACGGCAATTGGCCTCGGCATCTCTGTCATGATCGTGCAGTCGATCACGGTGCCTGCCAATAACCTGATCCTGAACTATCTGCTGGCCCCGGGCGCCCTGTCCTGGGCGGGCTTTACGGACGTGGACCTGACCTTCCTCGGCCTCATCTCCTACATCGGGGTGATCGCCGCACTTGTGCAGATCCTTGAGATGGTTCTCGATAAGTACTTCCCGCCTCTCTACAACGCGCTGGGCGTCTTCCTTCCGCTCATCACTGTGAACTGTGCCATCCTTGGTGGTAGCCTCTTTATGGTGGCGCGGGAATACACCTTGCCGGAAAGTATTGCCTTCGGACTAGGTGGTGGTTTTGGTTGGTTCTTGGCCATCATCGCGCTAGCGGCCATTCGGGAGAAGATTCGTTACAGCAATGTTCCTCCTGCCCTGCGTGGATTGGGTATGGCCTTCTTGATCACCGGTCTGATCGGTCTTGCCTTTATGGCTTTGATGGGTATTGATCCGGCGGTGATTTCTGGGCCGCAATAATCTTCTCGGCCGACGAACAAGTTCGGCGGACGAGAAAAAGGAATTTTATCCTTAAATTACTTTCAGTAGTAAACAAACAAAAGCACTAGCTTTTTAAATAAATAAACTATCAGTCATGACGACTATCCTGTATGCGATTCTCGTTTTTACCGCAGTGATCATTGCTTTGATTGCTATGCTGCTTGCGGCGCGTAAGCGTTTGGTGCCACAAGGAGAGGTGAAGATCATCATCAATGGTGATACCGAAAACCCGGTGATGGCCGAACCAGGTAGCAGCCTATTGAACGTGCTTTCTGATAAGAGTGTGTTCCTTCCATCTGCTTGTGGTGGCGGTGGTACTTGTGCCATGTGTGAATGTCACGTAGATGCCGGAGGCGGAGACGTCTTACCTACCGAGTTGAACCACTTGACCCGCCGTGAGGTAGCCGAAAATATGCGTCTAGCTTGCCAGGTAAAGGTCCGTCAGGACATGGAAATCCGGATTCCGGAGGAGATCTTTGGTATTAAGAAGTGGGAGTGTACCGTTAAATCTAATTATAACGTAGCGACCTTCATCAAAGAATTCGTTGTGGAGCTACCGGAAGGTGAAAACCTAGACTTTGAGTCTGGCGGTTACATCCAGATTGATGTACCCAAAACGACGGTAGAGTTCAAAAACTTCAACATTGACGCTCACCCCGATCACCACGATAAAATCGATAAATTCCACGAAGCTTGGGACAAATTCGATATGTGGAAGTTGAAAATGGTGAACGATGAGGAGCAATTCCGCGCCTACTCCATGGCCAACCACCCGGCGGAAGGTAATATCGTAATGTTGAATATTCGGATTGCTACCCCGCCATTCGATCGTAAGGCTGGCGATTACATGCCTGTGAACCCAGGAGTATGTTCCAGCTACGTTTTTGATCAAACACCAGGTGACAAAGTAACGGTTTCTGGTCCTTACGGCGAGTTCTTCATTAAGCCGACGGATAAGGAAATGGTCTACATCGGTGGTGGTGCAGGTATGGCTCCTCTGCGTAGCCATATTTTCCACCTTTTCCACACGATGAAAACGGATCGTAAAGTGAGTTACTGGTACGGTGGTCGTTCAAAAGCTGAGTTATTCTACGGCAATGACTTCCAGGAAATCATGGATGACTTCCCGAACTTCAGCTACCACATTGCCCTGAGTGAGCCACTACCCGAAGATAACTGGGACGGTATGACTGGCTTCATTCACCAAGCAGTATACGATAACTATCTAAAGGACCACCCGGAGCCAGAAGAGATTGAGTACTACCTCTGTGGCCCACCGCTAATGCTTTCAGCGGTACAGAATATGCTCGATGAGCTCGGTGTGCCCGAAGAAAATGTTGCCTTTGACGACTTCGGTAGTTAAACGGCAATAAAAATCCCTCTCGACGGAAGTTGAGGGGGATTTTTTGTTAAGTACTGTTTGTGTTACTTCGCCGGCAAAAGAATGTGTGGTAGGCGTAAATATTATAGTTTTGCGCTCATCAATCACCATTAAATCTTTTAACCATCGATCTACGTGCCGCCCTATACATGTCACTCAGCGCCCTGTTCTTCGCGGGTATGAACCTGATCGTTAAGGAACTCAGTGGGGATTATGGTTCTTTTCAATTAGTATTCTTCCGTGCAGTGGGCTCATGGTTGTTATGCATGGGATATTTGTTAGCAAAAAAGATTCCAGTATTAGGCAGCCAGCGGCGGTGGTTAGTATTTAGAAG
>JBCDGT010000736.1:0-2574 GCA_038750915.1 Bacteroidota bacterium | reverse complement strand
CGCGCTGCGGGCGAATATGACCACGAGTTGCACGCGGTTGCGGCTTGCGTGAGCGTGTGGGTGGTGGCGCAACGGGCTCTGGCTCAATGAACAGCGTTGGCTGCTCGTCAAAATCTTCGATTTCGTCAACGATTACCGCATTGATCACGCCCGCCAGTTGCTCAAGGATAAAGACAATGAAAAGATGACCGTGTTGGAAATTCTTTATGCGGTAGGCTTTAATTCTAAATCTTCCTTCAACGTCGCTTTTAAAAATCGAACGGGGATGACGCCTACGGAGTACCGAAAGAATTAAAGAAAACAACTCTCTGGCCGAAGCCGGGAGTGCAGTGCCTTCGGCTTCAGCTAGAGGCATCTAAAAACCTGTTTATTAGACTCTTGCAAAAAGTCGAACGTCTTCCCCAAAATACTCGAACGGATTTCTCCCCATAAAATCCGTTCGACTTTGCGCAACAAGTCGCACAGCACCTGCGGCCGCGCCTCCTTTGTACCATGAACAATAAAGTACAACTTCTCCCCACCCTTTTTACAATCTTTTTCCCCATACTTCTTTCCGGACAATTTGCAGTTAGCGGTACTGTATCTGCTGATGGTGCACCTTTGCCCTACGCGGAAGTCATGCTCTTAGACACCCTAAATCAATTAATTAAAGGAGACCTATCTGATCTAGACGGACGGTTCACCTTAGCTGCTCCGGCCGGCCGGTACCACTTGCGGGTAAACTACCTAGGCTACGAAGCCGAAGCTGTAGTCCTGGAACTAGTGGAAAATCAAGACCTAGGAACCATCACCCTTAGCAATCAAGGAGAGGACTTAGCTGCGGTAACCGTCACTGCCACTAGGCCACTCATAGAACAACGCCCCGACCGCTTAATCTTCAACCTCGAGAGCAGCATCGCTGCCGCAGGGGGTACGGGGCTTTCGGCGTTGGAATTAGTCCCCGGCATTCGGTTACAGAACGGCCTACTAGAATTGATTGGCCGAGGTAATCCCGCCGTCTTGCTCGACGGGCGCCTGCTACAACTAACGGGAGAAGAACTGACCTCCTTCCTCGCTAGCCTTGCCGCTGATGATATTCAGCGGATCGAGGTAATCGCCAATCCGCCCGCCCGCTACGCGGCGGCGGGCCAAGGAGGCCTACTCAATATCGTCCTCAAAAAAGGGCGCAGCAATGCCTGGAAAAACACGACGACTCTCTCCCATACCCAGGCCTTTTATGGTTTCACGAACCTGAATAATGCCTTCTTTTTTAATCGAGAAAAACTCAGCTTATCCGCTAGCGCCACAGCTACTAAAGGCTTTCAAAGAGATTTTGAAGAAATTGAGGTACAATTTCCTTCCGCTAACTGGGCTACCGAGGTAGTTAACCGTAGTCGCAATGACCGCTACTCCGCTCGCCTGGCTGCAGATTACAGCTTCTCCGACCAGTTTTCCCTGGGGGCACAGTACTTGGGCAACTTTAGTCAGCCCGACTTCGATGGTACTGCTACCGGAGCAGTCCGCAATCAAAATAACCAGCTAGATTCCCTACTCATCAATCAACAGCTTGCAGACCGCAATGTCACCAGCCATACTGCCAACCTGCACGGTAACTGGCAACTCGATACCAATGGTCGTAGTATCTCCTTCGATCTCGACCTCTTCGATTACGATAATGAATTAACGCAATTCAGCGACATTGCCACCTTTAGTCCGGAAGAAACATTCCTCGGTATCAACCTCGCCCAGGAAAACCGTTCGGATCAGCGCATCACCAATTACAGCGCCAAAATTGACGTAGAGCAACCAGTCCTCTCCTTCCAACTTAGCTACGGCGCTTCATTGATGTATACCTCCACCTTAGCAGACCAGCGTAACTTCAACACCCGTTCGGGCATGCCGGTGTTCGACGCGTCGCTTTCCAACGAATTCGAATACGAGGAAAACGTCCAGGCAGCCTACTTTACCGCCAAAGGAGATGGGGGAGATAGGTGGCAGTGGCAAGCTGGGCTAAGGGTAGAGAACACCCAAACCGAAAGCTTCTCACTCACCCTCAATCAACGTACTCCTAACGATTACTTCAAGCTATTCCCGACACTCTATCTGGTGTACCGACCAGCCGAAGACCAGGAATTTTCCTTCAGCTACGGACGGCGGATCAACCGGCCGGGCTTCCGCAACCTCAATCCATTCCGGATTTACGCCAATAGCAATAGTTACTCCGAAGGCAATCCCTTTCTCCAGCCTTCCTTTACCGACCGTTTTGAATTCACCCATGCTTTCCGCGGCAAACTCCGTACCAACCTGTTCTTCAACCGTACGATTGAAGGCCACGGCGTCCTATTTGCACCTGATGCGGAAGCACAAATCCAGGCCGCCATACGCCGCAATTATTATCAGGAGTACTATTTCGGAATTGGTGAAATTCTGACCCTTGAATCCGGAATTTGGAGTAGCCAATCACAGGCTTACGTGTACGCCGGCATCACTGAAGTACTACCTGGTTTCTTGGCCCAAGAACAAAATGGGGTCCAATTCAACCTCAGCACTAATCAAACATTGGCCCTGAACCAGCAAACCCAAATCCAAGTAAAT
>JBCDGT010000735.1:0-2576 GCA_038750915.1 Bacteroidota bacterium | reverse complement strand
TCAGTATGCGGGGTGCCGTTAGAGACGATGGCATCAATGGGGTTGTCACACAACCACGCTTTTAGCAACTTTACGCTTGACTTACGCCAGAACATTCTCGCATCGGGAATGAAGAAATTGCTACGCACGTAAACGGCCGCCCGTTGAGCTAAGGATGGCTGCTTGGCCTCCTCGTTGAAAGCCGACTGCATTTGCTTACCTTCTTTCCTGCCAGTCAGCTTGCGGTACATTCCGTAGGGTTCCCAAATTGGCTGTTTAATCACCTGAATGCCTTCGGGAATTTCCTGTGCCAAAGTAGTATCTATACTCGGGTAATCTGCCCCTTCAGCGGTGAAGACAACCGGCTCCCAGCCAAACGCTCGCAGGTACTTCACGTGTTTGAGCCAACGCTGCACCGACACCCCGCCACAGGGGGGCCAGTAGTAGGTGATCAGGAGGAGTTTTTTCACGCAACGAAGATAGTGGCTGGTAATCTGTTCAAGATAGTTTGGCGCAATCGCAGGTGCAAGGAATGGTAAAAGTACCTTCCAGTTACTAGCCAAGAAGTGCTAAGCCTTTCTTTGCTTTAGCCGGATGGCATTACCAATAACCACCGCGTCAGAAAAAGCCATGAAGAGGGCCGCCCACATGGGGTTGAGAAAACCGAGAGCGGCTAAGGGTATAGCGATAACATTATAGCTAAAAGCCCAAAATAGACTCTCCTTGATGGTTTTTAAGGTCAGGTTGGCCACCTTGCGCCCTTCGGTCAGGAGACTCAGGTCATCGCGGAGCAAGACCACCTGAGCAGCATCTAAAGCAGCTGCGGAAGCCCCGCCGAGGGAAATGCCCAAATCAGCTCGGGAAAGGGCCGCAGCATCGTTGATGCCGTCACCTACCATCGCGGTTGGTTTTTCCTGCGACAGCTGCGTGATGACGGCCAGTTTTTCGTCGGGTAATTGCTCGGCGAACACTCGGTCGATACCTAGTTGGTCGGCAACATCCGTAGCCTTCCGTTGCGTATCTCCGGTTAGAAGTACCGTTTCTATGCTTGCTTGATCCAAACTATGCACCAGCGCTCCGGCGCCCCTGCGCACCTCATCGGCTAACGATAGCCAGGCAATCAACTCCTTATTTCGCAACAATACTACTGCAGCAGCTTCCGGCACCGCTACTCCAGCCGGCAAATTGCGAGCAGCCCCTAGGTAGTAATGATTTCCTAGCTGATCGGTTGCCTGAAGGCCTAAGCCCGCAGTTTCCTCTACTTTAAGCCCCGGGAAAACGGCTGGTGCTCCCCCGACTGCAAGAAAAGACCGGATGCTTTCTGCAATCGGATGACTGGAAGATTGCTCCATAGTATACATCAACCGGCGCACCTCTTCTTCCTTTTGTCCGAGCGATACTACGAATTTGTCTACTTTCAGGTCTCCCGTGGTCAGGGTTCCGGTTTTATCGAACACCATCCGCTCGATACCCGCAAAACGTTCTACGGTACTCCCTCCACGGATTAGCACTCCCAATCGCGCCAGCCGGCCTACCCCTACCATTACGGCGGTCGGAGTAGCCAAGCCCATGGCGCAAGGGCAAGAGATTAACAGGACAGCAATAGCATTCATCAGTGCCCTGGTCGCGGTAGCATAGCCCGTTGACCAGCTAAGCAGGAAAGTTAGTAGCGAAATAACCAGTACCGCAGGAACGAACACAGCACTCACCTTATCGGCCAGTCGTTGCAAATTGGGTTTATCCGACTGAGCAGACTTCACCAAATCAATGATTTTTGCCAAAGTACCATCTTGGTAACCCGCGGTCACCCGGTAAGTCCCTTGGCCAGAGGCGACAATACTCCCGCCCAAAAGTGATGCTTCTGCTATTTTTTCTTGTGGCATACTTTCCCCCGTTAGCATTGCTTCATTCACCGTCAATTTTCCTGACAGCAAACTCCCATCCAACGGAATTCTATCACCGGTATTGACCTGGAGGGTATCCCCAATTTTCACCTCCTCTACTGGAAGCGCCACTAATGTACCACTATCCATCAGGCAATTAGCTTCCTGTACCTGTAAACTGGTAAGCGCTCCGATTGCGGTGGTAGTACGTTCTACCGCCCGAGCCTCTAACCAGTTGCCGACTAAAACTAAGGTAATGATCGTAGCAGCGGTTTCGAAGTAGTAGTAGTGGGGGTCCTGCCAGAAGAGGCCGATCAAGCTGTAAAGGAAAGCAGCCGTAGCACCAATAAAAATCAGGACATCCATATTGAGCAGCCGCTCCCGGAGGCCCGCCAGGGCGGAACGACCAAAGTGAAAGCCCCCAACCAGGTAAACTGGCCCCGCTAGTGCTAGTTGTACCCAACCGTTTCCCAGCGGCCCGATGGGTAGGCCAAAAGACATCAGCAGGTGACTCAGCAACAACGGAGCCGTAAGAACGGCACAGATCAGTAAACGGCGCAGTGACTTGTCTTTACGTAAGCTATTATGGCTATTATGACCGACAGCCTCCTCTACCACCGAGAATCCCAACTTGCTGATACCGATCTTGACGTCAGCTACATCGAGTAAGTCATCATCCCGACGAAAACGGACCTCCTTCGTCTGAAAATTTAC
>JBCDGT010000734.1:0-2580 GCA_038750915.1 Bacteroidota bacterium | reverse complement strand
GCTCAACACACGGTAAGCTAACAGCACAACACAACAAGGGCACCTTGCAAAATCAAAATTGCCTAATTGTTGACTTGGATTTGAACGAATGGTTCGAAAAAAGCATAGACGAGAAAGAATTTGAATACGTAAAAAACCGCACCGGCGAACTGCTAGGAACGAGTCAATACTACTTGACAATTTTTGACCCAACCGAAAACATATTTGGCGATGAAGCACCAGTTATTGGTGATCTGCTAGACGATATATTAGATATTTATAAGGATATCAAGCGCCAGCTGTTGGTTTTTGATTTAAACACTGAAGCAAGCATAGAATCTGCTATTTGGGGGATGAAGTTCGATTTTTGGCATCACTGGAGTGCCCACGCCATTGATGCCTTGCGGACCATTCATTATGTGCTAGAGAAAACGGAGAAGTACAAGTAGCACTGGAGGTGAACCCGGATACTACGTTCCTTCGGTCCTGCTCGTGCCCGGAGGCACTCGGCCCATTTTAATACCCACTACTTACTCTCCTCCCCGTGCCCACTCGGCTCCGCCTCGGAAATAATCATTGGTATGACCTCGCGGATGGCCTTTTGTTCGGATGGTTTTAGGTCAGCGTACAGGCTGCCGTGACGTTGATTGGCGGCTTCGTCCCACAGTTGGCGGTAGCCAGCCTTGAGGGCGTCGTAGACTTGGAGGTAGCGCTCGTAGTTGGTGCCACGATCGTGCTTGAGGCTGACGACGGCTTGCTTAGGCGTTCGCTTGGGGGAAATGACGTGCTCCCGGAGTAAACCGGGAATATCCCTTACCTCAGCGCTTTCTTCCTCGATCAGCAGCAGGTCCTGGGCGTTGATGAGGACGGAGAGAACGTTCTCATCGCTGGTCTCGGTAATGACTGGATCATCCACCCATTCGGGCAACCTTACCAGCACCCCTTTATCTTCTTCGATTTTAGTGGTCACCAGGAAGAAAATAAGCAGGAGAAAGGCGATATCGGCCATAGAGCCGGCGTTCACTTCCGGGGTGCCCCGGCGCGTTTTTTTGTTAGACATACTTGTTGGGATTGGTATGCTGGGTAGATGCCAATGGCTAGGTTTTTGGCGTAGCCATCTTCAAAAAAGAAAACGTCCTTTCAAGACGCTTCCGAGCCTTGAAAGGACGTTGATTCCTTAGCGATTGGTCTTTTCCAGCGCTAAGGGTGTTGTACAATTTTAACCTAACAGGCCTTGCAGTTTCATTGCCAGGCCCATGTCGCCTTTGATTTTTACCTTGCCGCCCATCATGGCCATCATGGGGTTGAGGTCGCCTTTACGCAGGGCGTCGAGGGTGTCGACGGTGGTGGTGACTACGGTGTCGGCGTCTTTATCTTCGTTGGATACAACGGCTGGCTCCTGGGTCATATCAATGAAAATGATGCCCTCCCCAAGGTCGAGCTTAAGGGATTTGCCCAGGTTGGGCGCTTTTTCGGCGGCTTTTTCTACGCCCGCTTGGAATTCTGCAAAAGTCATGTCAGTTGGATTTTGGGCGAAGTTAGCGAAATTTCGCTGATTTCTAATTCGCCACCATTTCCTTGGCTGCCGTAAGGGCTGCGTCTAAGCCACTAGGATCTTTTCCGCCCGCTGTGGCAAAGAAGGGCTGACCGCCACCACCGCCTTTGATGTTTTTGGCCAGTTCGCGAATCATTGATCCAGCGTTGAGCTTATCGCCAGCAAGGCTTTTTGAAATGGCCAAGGTGAGTAAGGCTTTACCCTCATTTTCACTGCCAAGTAATACGAAGGCATTATCGTTTTCCCCCGTCAGCTGGAAGGCTAACGATTTAATGGCGGCGGCATCACTAATGGGCACTTTCGCTGCGAGGAAATTGACCCCATTGATCGGCTCAAAGGCTTTTTCAAGGTCTCCCTTTACGTTGCCAGCCTGAGCAGCTTGCATCTTTTCCAGCTCTTTTTTCAGGCTACGGTTCTCATCCTGGAGAGCTGCTACGGCTTTGACCGGACTACTCGACCCTTTCAAAAGCTCACGAATATCCGCAAGGGCAGCCAGTCGCTCGTCAACGTAGGCCTGGGCGCCAGCCGCAGTTACGGCCTCTATCCTGCGAATGCCAGCGGCTACACTGCTTTCGCCAGTAATTTTTACCAAGCCCAGCTCTCCAGTGTGCTTTACGTGGGTACCCCCACAAAGCTCGGAGCTAAATTCAGGGTCGAAGGTGATGATGCGTACGGCATCACCGTACTTCTCGCCGAAGAGCATCATCGCTCCCGACTGGCGGGCTTCGGCAATCGGTACGTCTCGCCGTTCAATCAAGGGGATGTTCTGACGGACTTTTTCGTTCACCAGCTTTTCAATTCGGTCCAACTCTTCTGCCGTTACTGCTTCGAAGTGACTAAAGTCGAAGCGAACGCGCTTGGCCCGTACATCCTGCCCTTTTTGGATAGCGTGTTCACCGAGCACTTCGTGCAGGGCAGCGTGGAGGAGGTGGGCCGCGGTGTGATTGCTGCTGATGGCTTGGCGCGCGTCAACTTTGACCTGGCTGATGACGTCAGCCTCTGGGGCCTCTGGAAGTGTGTTGACGATGTGGACCGTCAGCTCGTTT
>JBCDGT010000733.1:0-2583 GCA_038750915.1 Bacteroidota bacterium | reverse complement strand
CTTCGGGGATTTCGTGAACTTCAACGTCACGGGTAATGGCCTTATCACCGACCATCTCCTTCAGTTTCAACTGGGCCTCACACATCGCTTTGAGGGCTTCGTGTCCAGCTTTGAGGGCTCCGATGAGGGCAGCTTCATCTACTTCTTTTGCTTCGCCTTCTACCATCATGATGTTGTCCATATCGGCAGCAACGATGACATCGAGGTCAGCTTTTTCCAGGTCGGAGCGATTAGGGTTGATGACGTATTCGCCGTCGATACGGGCCACACGGCACTCAGATATGGGGCCTTCGAAGGGAATATTCGAACAGGTCAGTGCGGCGGAGGCGGCTAGGCCGGCCAGCGCATCGGGCATTACCTCTTCATCAAGAGAGATGAGGTTAATGATGATCTGCGTATCGAACATGTAGCCTTTGGGGAAGAGCGGGCGGATAGCCCGGTCTACGAGGCGGCTGATGAGTACCTCATAGTCGTTCAGGCGGGTTTCCCGGCGGAAGAAGTTACCTGGGATCCGGCCGGCGGCGGCGAATTTCTCCTGATAATCAACACTCAACGGGAAGAAGGACTGGCCTTCCCGTACGCTGGTAGAAGATACGGCAGAACAAAAGAGCATGGTCTTGCCACACTTTACGACGACGGACCCGTCGGCCTGGGTGGCCAACTTTCCGGTTTCGATGAAAACTTCGCGCCCGTTTGGCAACTCGAAGCTCACCGTCATTGGGGTTTTATTACCCATGGTTTATATAATGACTTGGTTAGAATTCAAATGATGGAATGAGAGAATGAGCGTACTGCTAAACATTTTTTGCTTGCTACCTCTCTCGGTCTCTCCAGACCATTACGTTGGAGAGAAGTTGGCGCGAAAAAACATCTAGCTGCATGGTGAATAATAGAAGGATGAGATGAGTAGGTCAATTCTGTCCTTCTTTCATTCTCTCATTCATTATTTCACTGCACCCGCGGCCGCGCCCTAAGTACAACTGAGACGACTCTCATACACATAAGGAGCGTGGCAATGCTAGCGCAATGCAACACAAAACAGAGCCTTGTTCGAGGGAGGGAAACCGGCCAGGGTTGGCGCGGAAAAGCGTAAAAACGCTGGTGTGGTTTACATCCCGCCGGTGGTCCGCTTTGAGACCGGCGGCAGCCGCACGTTTGCGACAAAATCGTTCAGTTATTTTGTATCGCCGCAAAGATACAAGAATTGCAGGGAATATCAGACCAATTTCTCCAGGGCGAGCATGGTGCCAAGGTGCATGGCCTCGTGGACATTATTGAAGGCGAGGGCTTCATTAATGCTATTGAGTGTTACGCCATAGCTGGTTGTATACATGCGAAACTTACGAAAATCGAGATCTTGGAGGTCCGCTTCCAATTGATTGATGCTGCTTTTTAAGCCCATCCCAATGGTCTCATAATCTTTATCAGGACAAGGCGGGGCAGGCTTAGACCCCTTGCGGTAGCGATCGATAAAGGCTTGATCTGAAGGTAAAGGCTGACTAGCCAAGCCAGAGGTAAGTAACTCCATAGTCGCAATTACGTGGCCAGCGTTCCAGAGGAGGTTATTATTGAATCCAGCAGGAATACGGTTAAGCTGATCGAAGGTGTAATTATCAAAAATGGTCTGGATCTTTGCGCGCGTAGCCCTTAGCATCGCCAGCGATTCATCTACTTGCTTTGTATTCATGAGGGCAAGGTAACGACTTTCCCCTAACCCCCATTAGGAAGGTTTTTCAACTTGAGGTTAGGAACGACCAATGCACGATCGCCATTAAGGTCAGGTAGTCCCAGTAGGGTGCGCTGTAAAGAAACACTACCGCCAGTACAATAAAAGTTATGGGCGCGCCCGCTGGTGCCTACAAAAGGATAGGGAAGCAAGCGAGCCACTTGTTTCGCCGCCGCGACGGAAGGATCGATAATCCGTACATTTTCGCCACAAACTGCGGCAATGTCTGCCTGGACCATTGGGTAATGGGTGCAGCCGAGCACCAAAGTATCGATCCCTTTTGCCACCATCGGCATAAGAATCTTCTTTAAAGTATGTCGTAAGCGTGGGCTCCCCGGAACTTCCGCTTCAATGATGGGTACTAAGCCGACGCAGGCGTCTTCCAGCACCTCTTGCTTACTTAAGTAGCGATCCTTTAGGGCAAGATAACGCTCACTGCTCAAGGTAGCCGCCGTAGCGAGCACCCCAATCCGCTTACCCTCCGCGGCTGGCTTTAACGCAGGTTCCATACCGACAAAAGGCACTGCGGGATACTCCTGACGCAAGGCATCGATGGCTACGGCCGTAGCCGTATTACAGGCAACTACGATCATCTTCGCCCCACTAGCTAACAAAGCGGTGGTGATTTCTCGACTGTACGCCAAGATGGCTTCCGGGGGCTGGGGGCCGTAAGGTGCCCGCCCGTTATCCGCCACGTAGAGGATCGATTCCCGAGGCAACAGCCTGGAAACAGCATTGGCGACCGAGAGGCCGCCAATGCCGGAGTCAAAGACTCCAATGGATCCATTTGCAGGATTCATGTAATCAGTTAATCAGGAGGTAAGTTCCGGTTGTATTTGATGACTACCAGTAACCAG
>JBCDGT010000732.1:0-2600 GCA_038750915.1 Bacteroidota bacterium | reverse complement strand
TCCAATCCAGCTATTCTGGAGCTGAACGACACCCTCCGTTACGTCACGGTGAGTAATAACGCCTCCCTGAACGGAAGTTGGACCATCCGCCGACCCACCAAGGACCTTACGCTAAATATGTTCACCAACTTTCAAAAGGTAGACGACCAGAGTACGGTCGAGCGGCTTAATGAATTGAACAGCTATGCAAGTACGTTCTCGGCCGTCTGGAAATGGAAGGCCACCGACTTGGTTTTCGGCCCTAGCCTCCAGTACTACCGTTATGATTTAACGGCACGAACCCAAGAACGCTTTGGCTTTGGCTTACAGGTGGGTAAATCCTTTTGGGAGAAACGCCTTTCCACCCGCTTTCACTCTACGCTTTCCCAAAATGATACGGATGGATTGCGGGATGGTACCGTCGGGATGCACCGCATGACTTTTCGGTACCGGCTACGTAAAGGCATGAGTATTTCTTGGTCAAATAGCTACCGGCACGTCCACTCAATCACCCGCCGCAACTTTCGGGAGTGGCGCTCACGCCTGCGGTACGGCTTTAGGTTTTGATGACATCCGCACGCAGCGCGTGCATTAGCCGGACACAGCACCTGCGGCCGCGCCAAAATTTTTAAATGTTTACCCTTAACGGACATGAAAAACAGTTTGCTTCGGATCAGTTTTTTGTTGCTCACCCTAGTGACGCTGCTTCCCCTGCGTGCGACCGAACTAGTGGACCGTCCACTAGATATCGTGGTCAATTTTCCACCACCTTTTCCCCGAGAGTTTACGGCTTATTTCAATAATCCTACGGCTTATACTATTACCGTAACCAATTTCTCCAACCAAGACCAAGAGGTGTTTTTCCTGGCGGAGATGAAAGGACTAATGAATAATGTTCTGGTCCGTACGGCAGATAATTTCCGTTCGGCTGAATCCATTATCATTCCCGCTAACGGAACGGTGATGCTATCGGGGGAAGATGTAGCTAACCTCAACGAAAATATTGGTTTAGATGACCTGATTACTACTGGTATTGATCCGGGTGATTTAAACATCAACGGCATGTTGCCAGAAGGGATGTACCAGTTCTGTATTAATGCCTACGACTTTAACCTAGAGCAAAACCAACCGCTTTCTGTCGGTTGTGGTACCCTGATCGATATTTTTTATGGTGATCAAGTAGCCATCTTGCAACCACTAGAAAACGAGATCATCCCCGAAAACCCAGGAAGTGTCTTTACGATGCAGTGGGACCCCAATATTACAGACGCCATGAAGCGGATGGACCTGGAGTACAATGTCCGCATGATCGACCTGACCGAGCATCCCGACGCAGATTTAGATATTTTGCTGCGGGACGGTGCTCCCCAGGGCATCTTCGACGAAACCCTCCTGCCGATTATGGAAGAGCTTTATCTCTACAATAGTCTCGGGACGGATATTGAACTGGAGATGGAGCACCGATACGCCATGCGTGTACAGGCAATTGATCCCGACGGAGAAATCCTATTTCCGAATGACGGATACTCAGAGGTTCGAACCTTCTTCTACGGCGGTATTCCACCAATCGAAGACGACAATGCTGCGGATGATGAAGATGATCCTTTGCCCGAGTGTGTAACCAATTGTGAGTTTACCGATGACCTTGATACGACTCCGGGGACCAACGTGGGCACAATGACGGAGCTACAGATTGGTAATTTCACCATCGAGGACGTTGACTTCACCGGTAGCACCAGCGGGCCGATTTATTCGGGTACGGGCACGATCCGACTCGATTGGCTGGGGAATTTTCCCCTTGCGGTTACTTTAAGCCAGGTGCGCGTCAATGCTGCTGGCAGGGTCTATGCTGGTAGCGTAAAAGCACGCGACGACAGTAATACCGCCTACGACCTTGGGGATCTGGACCAACGCCTGGATGCCATTGCCGATTACGTCCCCGACAATGCGGTGTCCACGGCCATTAACCAACACGTCACTAGCCTTCGTATGCTAGAAACCCTCGTGACGGGGGAACCCACGGGCGTTCCCGTTGGGCTAGATGAAGAACTGCAAGGACATAAATTTACTATTGCCATCGTCTCGGCCACTTTCACCCCGCGGGAGGCAGACGTTAACCTAATGGCATTCGTCGACCTGACGAGCCTAAACCCCTATTTTTTACTGCCTTTAGCGGCTAAGGATGTTTGTCTTACCCCACAAGGATTCGGTTCCGAGGCTCTAATGCACCTGACCCAAAACTACGCTGCTCCACCCATGGGAGGTATGGAGTTAAGCCTAACCGGAGCTAACCAAAGCGAAACCGCCATCCGAGAAAACAGCTGCTACGTTGAGTTCGATTGTGACGGGCTAAAAGAGCTGGCCGTACGGGGTAAAGTCGGCTTTCCCCGCAACACCATGGTGCCGGATGATGACGGAGCTATAGTAGATACTGGAAAAGTACACGCCTACTTTGAGTTCACCTTGGATCGAAACGTACCTATCGAAGAAAGTGCTTACGCGTACCGGGCTGATCCTGATGATCCCGTCGAACCTGAGGGGACACACCTCATGATGGGCTTAACTATGGATCCTTTTCAGATTAATGGCCTGGAAGGTTGGAGCTTTCATACCCAAAATGC
>JBCDGT010000731.1:0-2601 GCA_038750915.1 Bacteroidota bacterium | reverse complement strand
TTCCGCAGGCGGGCCGTCGTTCAGGTACAGCATATTAGCAAAAGCATTATTTTCAGTTTTCCACCCGCCACGAGTGATGTAGATATCCAACCAACCATCATTATTCACATCGGCCACCGACACCCCCGCGTCAAAACCTGGACGTTTTTCAATACCTGCCTCCTGACTGATATCGGCAAACTCAAAGTTCCCTTGGTTCAGATACAATTTATTGTCGAAAGTATTAGAGATAAAAAACAGGTCTTCTAAACCATCATTGTTAAAATCGGCAGCCGCTACTCCGCCACCGATGTAAGAATACATGTATTTGTAATAGTTCGCCTCCTCGGTCTCCACCAGTTTATTCTCAAAGTCTATGCCGGAGGAAGTAGCTGCAATAGTTGTAAATAGTTTATGCTCACTACTGGGTGTTGGGTCGGTCTTACAAGAGGGACTAAGCAGTAAGATCGACAAGGCTCCTAGTAGTAAAATCCGTCTCATGCTATTAAATTTTTATATGATCGCTGTAAAGCTTGAAGGTAAGTTTAAAACTACGGGTTGATAACAGCAAATAGCCGCAAAGCAAGGTATTTGCTTTGCGGCTATGCATTCTACTAATCAGGTCAAAAAGGCACTAGTTGCCCATTAAGCCAGGCAACTGCTCGAGTTCGTCGGGGGGGATTGGTGCGAAGTAGTTGTCCGTCCCTAAAGAGCCCGTAATGGGGTTAGAGGCCTCAGTTAAGGGAGTAGGCGTGGGGTTTCCATCCGCATCAAAGACAGTACCAATAGACACCCGAGGATTCCTATTACTTAAAGCCTGTTCTACTCTCTGCATGCGGACGAGATCGTACCAACGTTGGTATTCACCAGCCAGTTCCCATTTCCTTTCGGTGTAGGCCAGTTCAGCGATGTCTCCAGAAGTTAGATCGACCGACGGGTCAGCATCGTCAACGGGTAAATTTTCGGACCTTCTCCGTACCATATTGAGCGCTTCCCAGGCGGCATCCGTTACGTTCCCGGCTCGTCCTGAGGCCTCGGCGTAAGTTAGCAATACCTCAGCGTACCGCATGATGTAGTCTGCACGTGAATTCTGGAACCCATTAAAAATATCGTCTTCCCAGGGGCCAGTAATTTTAGCGAAGACGGGGTTCTGTTGATCCTTGAATTCCGTCCAAGGAAGAATACTTGCCGCGTCAGCGGGATTAGCAACTGCGCGGTTACCCGCAGCATTTACCGGAATATCCGTGTGGTAAGTAACTTCTTTGCGGTAGTTTTCGGGCATATCTTCAAAGAACCGAATCTCAGCAAAAGACTCTTGCCAGCCACCCAAATCTCCAGGCAAACCTAGCTTACCGGTCTTTCTGTTGCCGCGGCCACAGGGCTGACAGTGGGAGAGGGTGAAGACACCTTCAGAGTTGGCAGCTCCAGCCAGGGTGTATAGAGTAGCCATGTCAGGAACTAGACTAAAACCATGGTTAGCGGCATTGTCGATAACTTGCTTAGCACTTGAAGCCGCTTGGGCATACTTACCGGTATCGTTGGTAGGAAAGCCCGCCCAGTCCATGTACAAACGTGCCAAGAATGCACGAGCGCTACCGCTATTGGGCCGTGTTGCCCCAGGCGTACTGGAAACAGGCAGTAAAGATTCCGCAGCCAGGTAATCGCTTTCAATCTGAGCAAATACAGCTTCCCGAGAAGATAGCGTGATATCGAAGTCTGGAGTAACACTAGTAATGACTGGCAGCTCTTCAAACACTCGGATCAAGTGATGGTAACAGTAAGCGCGAATGAAGTGCGCTTCACCTACCAAACGATCTTGTTCCGCTCGTTCCGGCAGTTCGACTCCTTCAGCGTTCTCTAAGACGGTGTTTGCAGCTCTAATAGCGGCAAAAACGCCGTTCCAAGTGCCTTGCGTACGAGCATTTCCATTGGTTACAGCTCGCTTATCGTACTCCCGAAAATCGGCCTTATTACTTGCGCGGTGGGTAGTGAGATCGTCTCCTCCCCAGGCGCTTACCCAGGCAGTCGTCATCCGCAGACCCGCCCACATACGGTCGTAGGCACCAGTCACCCCCAATTCCAATTCCGAGATGTTCTCATAAGGCAAAACGGCCAACTGAGATCTTGCCGGATCTTCATTTAAATCAAAATTTTCACACCCCCATAAGGCCAGGCCCAACAAGGCTAATGCTGGTAGGGCTAGATACCCCCTGAAGGATTTATAAAATGCAATTTTACTCATGATCTGTTTTATTATTAATTGGTTAAAAATACTGAATAGCATCCGTATTAAAAACCAAGTTTTAAACCGAAGGTGAAGGTCCGTGGGTTAGGGTAAGCACCGATGTTAATACCTGGAGCTACATCCTCAATACCCTGATTTCCCTTCCTTGAGGAAAGTTCGGGATCGTAGCCGGAGTAGTCCGTAATTAAAAGTAGGTTTTGTCCACTGGCGTACACTTTTAGGTTCATATCGGTACCGGCAATATTTCCGAAGTTGTACCCAAGGTTAACATTGGTTAAACGAATGAAGTCGCCTTTCTCGATGTACCGAGAAGAATTGTAGAACTGTACTGTTGCTGGAATATCCGTTTCATTCTGTGGGGTCCATTGGTTAACCTG
>JBCDGT010000730.1:0-2604 GCA_038750915.1 Bacteroidota bacterium | reverse complement strand
TTCTAAGTCTTTCACTAAATCTTCAGCGTCTTCAACGCCTACGGAGAGCCGAATGAGGCTATCGGTAAGCCCTACGCTGAGGCGTTGCTCGCGGGGGATACTGGCGTGCGTCATGGTTGCGGGATGCCCAATCAAAGATTCCACTCCGCCAAGGCTTTCGGCCAAGGTGAAGTAGTGGGTGTTTTTCATTACTTGAGTGGCTGCTTCTAGGGTATCTTCCTTTAGGTCAAAAGAGACCATGGCGCCGAAGTCCCGCATTTGCCGGGCAGCTACCTCGTGGCGAGGGTGATCGGGGAGGCCAGGGTAATAAACATTGGCCACCAAGTCATTGTCTTGGAGTACTTTAACGATGTGGCGGGCGTTCTCACAGGCCCGTTGTACACGCAAGTGAAGGGTTTTAATGCCCCTTAGTACCAGGAAGCAATCTTGCGGACCGGGCACAGCTCCAGCGGCATTTTGCAAGTAGTAAAGGCGATTAGCCAGTGCTTCGTGGTTGGTAACGACGGCTCCCATAACTACATCGCTGTGGCCACCGAGGTATTTAGTAGCGGAGTGGAGGACTAAGTCGGCTCCAAGCTCCAGTGGTTGCTGAAGATAAGGGCTGGCAAAAGTATTATCGACCACGGAGAGAATATCATTAGCCTTGGCCAGTTCCGTCAGGGCCACAATATCTACGATGTTGAGCATCGGGTTAGTAGGTGTTTCGATCCAGAGCATTTTGGTTTCCGGGCGGAGCTCCCGGGCAACTACTTCCGGATCACGCATATCGATGAAGCGGCTCTTGATTCCGAAACCACCGAATACCGCCGTCAGGAGGCGGTAGGAACCGCCGTAGAGGTCGTCGCTTGCGATTACTTCGTCTCCCGGAGAAAGTAACTTTAGCACGTTGTCCATGGCCGCCAAGCCACTGCTGAAACAAACGCCAAAGGCACCATTCTCAATGCTGGCCAGACTAGCCTGCAGCGCATCCCGCGTTGGGTTACGAGTACGCGCGTACTCAAACCCTTGGTGGTCGCCAGGCGCTGCCTGGGCGTAAGTAGAGGTCTGGTAAATGGGCGTCATGACTGAACCGGTGAGCGGGTCGGGCTGCTGACCTCCGTGAATACACTTAGTAGCGAAGCTGGCGTCTTTATTGGCGGACATTATCAATTGTTTGCAGGAGTAACACTTGATTGGTCACGGAGTTGAAGGGAGGTAGGAAAAGGTAGTTGAGTAGCGTGAGGCATTATTCATTTAATTCTAAGGCTGCATCGTTTCAGGAGCCCTTTGGGAGCATTCACTTTTCGTTTGCGAATCATTCACAAGGGAGAGTGGGAAAAGGACGTAATTTTCAACTGGAAGTATCATTCTAGAATACAAATCTGTTAAATGAAACACCTAAAACTCCTCTTTTTTACCGCATTTTGTCTGTTGAATGCTTGTGCGGAGGATGGTTACCGGCCTAATTTCGGCTATGCTGAAGTTTCCTCAAATTATTCTAGCGACATAGATGGGTATGGTGGGGATACTTATGGAGACTTCGTTGAGAATCCATTTGTAGAAACTTCTCTAGAGACAACTTCTACCTTCTCGATAGATGCCGATGGAGGCTCTTATGCAAACGTCCGTAGATTCATCGAGCAAGACAAGCGGCTGCCGGCTGCTGGTGCGGTGCGTACGGAAGAAATGATTAACTACTTTAATTTAGACTATCCGTTTTCGGAGACAAATGGTCCAATTTCTCTTAACGGCGAGGTAAGCTCATGTCCATGGTCAAATGGTCATAAACTGGTACGAATAGGCATTAAAGGAAAGGAATTAGCAGTATTACCAGCGTCAAACTTTGTATTCTTAATCGATGTTTCCGGATCGATGAGGAGTAAGGATAAGCTTAGCCTACTCAAGGCTGGTATTCTTCGTTTTGTAGATCAAATGAGCGAAGAAGATTACCTCTCAATCGTTACTTATGCAGGGCGCTCTGGTGTTCATTTAGCCTCTACTCCAGGACGAGATAAAGACCGTATTCGGGCGGCCGTTAATGATCTACATGCTGGTGGTGGTACCAATGGTGGAGCGGGAATAAGGCTGGCTTATGAGCAAGCGGCGGCCAACTTTATCGAAGGAGGTAATAACCGGATTATACTAGGATCGGACGGAGATTTCAACGTAGGGGTAAGTGATTTTAAGCAGCTTGTTGAGTTAATTGAAAGAAATCGTGAAACCGGCATTTTTCTCTCGGTTTTAGGGCTTGGACGCGGCAATTATCGGGAGAATCTAATGGAACAGCTTGCTAACAAAGGGAACGGAACTTATGAGTACCTCGACCAAGCAGCAGAGTTAGAGCGGGTTTTTATTCAGGGAGCTAGTAAATTTTACACCGTAGCCCAAGATGTGAAAATTCAAGTCAAATTCAACGACAGGCTGGTAAAGGCATATCGACTCCTTGGTTATGAAAATCGGGTGTTGAGTAATGAAGACTTCACTGATGACGATAAGGACGCTGGAGAGATTGGGGCAGGACAAAATATTACCGCTCTTTACGAGGTCATTCCTGTTGAAGGGGCCATCCCACGGGGAGTACCATGTTTCACGATTGATTTTCGCTACAAGTTACCCGCAACGAAC
>JBCDGT010000729.1:0-2606 GCA_038750915.1 Bacteroidota bacterium | reverse complement strand
GAATTGAGCATCTGGTCATCAAACCTTAGTAGGTGCTCTCCACGTGGAAGGTCATACACCGGCAGATCATACACCAAGCCTGGTTGATTGCGTTCGGGATGTCGATAGAAGCGCCAATTGACATTAGGTAGTAAACTATCGTTTAAATAAAGCCGATGCAAGCTGCGATGAGCCAGCAGGAGGCTATCATTGTTTACTTCTCCATTCTCAGAGTCCCAAAGATGGAGAGGGCCGTCGATGGCAAAAGTGGAAGTATGTGCTTTGGTTAGCTTAGGGTAGAGATACTGTAAGGCCCGGTCATTACTCACTACAAGATACGGGAGGAAAATCTGTAGGTAGTCTTCTTGAGCGTACCGGCTGGCTATACTCGGCGAGGTGAACGGTATGCTTGTATCCGGACCGTAACGATCTTCATAATACCCTTGGGACAGGATACTTGCTCCGGTGGAATCGGTCGGGAAATATTCGAAGCGGACTATGGTGATGGAAATAACAATCAAACCAGCCAATATGATCAGCCAAAGCCGCTTTACCAGGTTTCTGCCAAGGGAGTGATCGATAAGATTATAGTAAAACGGGCGGTAGAAAAAAGCCAGCGTAATCCACCCCATGAAACGATAAATAGGGTAGTAAAAACGCAACAGTCTCCGTCGTTTTTTTACCCAGCCCAGGGTAGAAAAGTCAATCAGGTAAATCAGTCCAATAAATACCAACAATAAATTAACGGCGGCCGTAAGTCCAACTTGCCAACTACTCGGATCTTCCGTTTGGGTGCCTCCCGTCAACCAAGCAACTAACGCAGTCACTCCTCCGATAAAGAACAAGTAGATGCCGGCACTAATGACACTGAAAAAAAGTAGAAAGGCAAAGGAAAAGGCTATGCTACACTGTATTTCTAACCGCTCGATGTAGTCGTCAAAAGACCCTAATTGCCGTTCTAACCAGCGATTGAATCTAGGGGGATATTCCAGTACGTCGTAATCGAAATCACCAGATACGGATCGTAAACCCACCGCACCAATCCATAAGCCACGTAGCGTTAGGTGGATCAAGAAAATGATGAGGAGCGAAAAATAGGCGGCTCTAAAGATGAAGTACCCACCGGTAGTAACCACTAAAATCTTATTACCCGTAAAGATGTCCAGCGCAACGGATCTCCTCAGTTCTTCCAGCGGCTCGTAAGCGGCCAACATGAGAAAGATAACCACTCCACTGATGATTAATTCCAACTGCCAACTGTCCTGCTGGATCGTGTCGAGCCATTTAGCGAGGGCGGTTTTTTTTTCGGACGAAGGCTCCATGGTGGCTATTTGTAGAAGTAAATGGTCCTGCCTTCCGTCCACTTGAGGGTATCACTTTCAATAATACGAGATTGGATCTTCAAAGCATGGCGTCCGGGAGGCAAATCATGGACGGGGATCATGTAGGAAATTCCCGCCTGCCGTCGCTCTGGATGATAGTGAAAAAGGGGGGAGGCATTGGTAAGTAAGCTATCATTTAGGTTGAACCGGAAAATAGCCGAAAAAGCGGCTAGGCTACGTTCGTAATCGGCGTCCTCGTTGTAGCGCTCCCCCAGCTCGAAGGCGCCCCGCAATTTAGTGCCGGTATACTGGCTCACCTCTAGGCCCGGATCGACCAACTTTATCCTTGGGTTGTGGTACACCGGTCGGTAGGGGATAAACGCTTCCACGTAGTTGTTCTTAGCATACTTACTGGCGAGGGAAACCCGCCACATCTGATCAAAGATGTTGGGATTCTCGTCGTCGTAGTTATTGCGGTCTTGCCAGACGGTACCGTCGCCCGTGCCGTAAGGGAAATAGTCGTATTTAATCTGGACAACCGATACCCCAACCAGAATAAGGAAGATGATAATCGGCAGGGCGATGGCTAGTTTGCGGCCGAAGCGGTTATCGATCAGGTTATAATACAAGGGGCGGTAAAAGCGGGCTAGGGTAATCCAACCCATAAAGACGTAAATGTAGTAGTAAGGCTTCGCTAGCCAGCGGCTCCGCTTCAGTAGGCCCAGGGTCACAAAGTCGAATAGGTAAATAACCCCTAAAATGAACATCAAAAGGCTGGAGAAACCCTCAGCCCCTAGAACTCCCTGACCTTGACCTTTTCCTCCCGTTATCCAAAGGACCAACTCTTGAAGGACTACCGCGCTAATCGACCACGTAATGAGGCTGATGAAGCAGAAAAAAATAAGGAAAGCCAAAGAAAAGATCACGCTACAGTTGCGCTCCAGGCGTGCGATGTAGTCGTCAAAGGACCCCAAGCGGCGTTGCAGGCGATCAACGAAGCGTTGTTGGTAAGGCAGCTGGTCGTATTCAATATCCCCCGATATGGAACGCAGGCCTACCGCAGCAATCCAAAGGCCACGCAGGGTTACGTGGACGATCAAGCAGAGGAGTAGAGAAAGGTAGGCCGTACGAAAAACGTAATAGGCAAGATTAAGGAAACCATAAGACTCGGTCGACTCCTGTAGGAGATCCAGGTCGTATTCCAGGTTGGCAATGGGCTGCCAGCCGCTGGTCAGGAGGAAGAGGACAAAGCCACTAATCAGTAGCTCCAGCTGCCAGCTTTCCTGCTGGATGGCATCCAGCCAG
>JBCDGT010000728.1:0-2609 GCA_038750915.1 Bacteroidota bacterium | reverse complement strand
CCGTCGTCACAGGTAGGAGCGGGGCCGCCACCGAGGCAGAAGTCTTGGGTTTCCGAAAAGCCGAAGTTGCCCCCAGCGCCAAGAGAGGCACCGGTATTATCGTTCGTCAGACTGTAGGAACCATTGCCGTAGCCACAGCAAATACCGTCGCCGTAACTATCGTTTATCGTGAAGGTATAGCAGCCATCGGGGAGGCAGAAGGTTTCGGAGTAGTTCGTATTATTGGCGTACCCACTACCGGAAGCAATCGTCCCGCCGGGGCCAGAAAGTGTCCAACTCGTTTCACTGGCGTAATTGTCGGTCAAGAGGTTAAGTGTCACTTCGGTATCGGCGCAACCAGCGGAACAAGGGGCACAAGAACCACCACAATCAACGCCGGTTTCATCGCCGTTTTGGACACCGTCATCACAGGTAGGAGCCGCCGGTGTACCACATCCATTACTGCTAAGCAGTCCACTACGAGCCCCTGAAAGGGCCGCTTGCATCCTCGTTTTTTGCCCCGTAGTGAAGAGGTTCATGCACCCGTCATCACTATAGTCCATATAGTTTTGGAACATATCAGGGTCATCACCAGCGCCGGTGTTACAGGAGTTAGGGCCAGGAAAATTACAGGGAGTACCCGTGTAGTTGGGGCCGCCAGCCAACGGTGTATCAGCAACAAAGTCATCGCCACCACAACCAGTATCTCCCCAGATATGACGCAGATTGAGGTAGTGACCAACTTCATGGGTGCCCGTACGGCCCAGATTGAAGGGGGCCGTTGCCGTTCCGTTAGTACCGAAATAGCGATAGTCGATAACTACGCCATCCGTATTTGCGGGGCCGCCAGGAAATTGGGCGTAGCCCAGGATACCGCCACCAATGTTACAGACCCACATATTCATGTACTTATCTGCGGGCCAGGCATTAGAACCACCGGAAGAAGCAAACTTCACGGCATTGTTGGTACCAAATCCATTACGAGTGGTCGACTGGCGGATGATTCCGTCGGTAGCATTTCCATTAGGATCTATAGAGGCCAAACAAAACTCTATCTCTGAATCGGCAGCTTGTGGCCAAGTGCCATCAGCATCCCCGTTGGTACGGCGGAAATCTTCGTTAAGTACTTGAATTTGGCTATTGATCTGGGCGAGGGAGACATTCTCCGTACTGGTACGATATACGACGTGTACAACTACCGGAATGGTTATTACGGCCTTACGGCCTTCCTCCATCTGGAAATTCCGGGTGAAGATTTCCAGTTTGTTGAGCTGATCCAATCGAGCAGGATCTTGGCGCATCTGTTCCTCCAAGATCTCCATGGAACCACAGCTTCGCTGAGCGGAGGTGGTAAGGCTGCCGCAGAGTACTACGGCAAGCAAAAGAAATAGGCGTGTAAAATTCAAAGACATAGTCTAAAATGGTTATTCGGTCCTAACCGATCCCAGTAGACATACCATTGCTTCTCCCCTTCTCGCAGAATTCGACAAGGTTCATAAAAACAAAAGGCTTAAATAGAATAATTTAGTTGGTCTATTACTACTTTTCTCGGAGGGACACTGTGTAAAAAGGTTTATCGATAGCTAATGTAGCGAAAATTCGCAGAGAGTCAAATTTCTAGATAATTATTCGCTGAATTTGCTACAAAGCGGGCAAAATATGCCGATCTAAGGCAAAAAACTAAAATAATAGCAGTCACTTCCGGCTTTCGACAAGCTTGGTAAGCACCTGCGACCACGCCAATTTTGCTTGATAGTCAAACAAGCTACCACGATAATACATTACCCATCCGATGAAATACCTTTTACCCTTATTACTCTTTAGTTTGTTCGCTTGCGAAGGCAATACGGCCGCACGGAAGGCCGCACGTGGCCCACACTTTGTAACGGACCCCGACTACCTATTTTTCAAAAACACTCGTTTACGCCATTACCAAGCGGAGGAACAGAAGGGGTCTGCCACCAGCTATCGTCTCGATAAGTTGATGGCCTCCGAGGCCACCCTCATTCCCGTGCTACTCGATAATTGGCTAGAAGATCAAGCTACCTTGCGCTTCGATGTCCGCCGCACGCCCACCAGCCAAGCGGTAACGGAACCCTTTCGACTCGATGTAACTAAAGATGGCAAGTGGGAGGCCATCCGGCTTTCTATCCCAGCTACCAATGAGGAAATCGCTGGTATTCGCCAGCATTTGGTTACCAACCGGGAGCTTCGGCTCGTGATGGCGTCAGATACTTTAATTGCTTTTCCGGGCCCCGCCCGGGCTGCGGCCAGGGAAATGCTCGATGATTACCTCCGTTTGGTAGCCCATTAAGACGGGTAAGACGATTCCCAAGCGCAAAACATTACCGATCTTTGCGCGCCAATCATTACCCCATGAATATCGTCATTGCCGGTGCCGGAGATGTAGGTTTTCACCTCGCTCAGTTACTGGTTACGGAAAATCAAAACATTATCTTGATCGATACTGATCAGGACGTGCTGGACTACGCCGGCTCTCACCTCGACGTACTCACCGTCCGTGGAGATGCCACCAGCATCGAAACCCTGCAACAAGCACGAGTAGCAGATTCCAACCTGATGCTGGCAGTTACTACTTCCGAGAAGACCAACATGATGGCGGCTATTAT
>JBCDGT010000727.1:0-2614 GCA_038750915.1 Bacteroidota bacterium | reverse complement strand
AGCCTGGCCGCCTATTTGGATGAGCTGGAGCGTAAAAAGGGCGAAGAACTCCTCAGCAAAGTCATCAATGACCAGTTTGAAGCTGCGCGAATAGAGATCAATGAATTGAGCGAAGATTTTCGTACGCAGGTAATGACCGATAACGTGGCAATGCTAGAGGCTTACGACGCCTTACAGGTCAACGTGGCGAACATGAAAACCGACATGCTACAAGCACTCAATATTGCGGTGGGCTACGTGGATGCCGATGGCGATTAAAAAGTAGCACAGCACACAGCAACAAGGACAAACGTATGGGAAAGTTAGACGGCAGCAAAATCGTGCGATACTGGAATCGCCCTATGAGTGCTGCTCCGCTGGCTACTTTCAGGATTTGTTTTGGGGTGCTGATGCTGGTTAGTCTCCTCCGCTTTTGGTACCTCGGGTGGATCGAAGAACGCTATTTAACGCCTACTTTTCATTTCTCGTACTGGGGATTTTCCTGGGTAAAGCCCATCGGTGAGTACACCTATGGGCTTTTCCTGTTGGCGGGTTTAGCTACCCTGGCGATCATTGCGGGCTATCGCTATCGCCTAGCGATGATTACTTTCTTCTTGTCTTTCACCTATATTGAGCTGATGGACAAGACGACCTACCTTAACCATTACTACTTCATCAGTGTGGTTAGTTTTCTACTGATTTTTCTGCCGGCCCACCACACTTTTTCAATGGATGACAGGCGGCTGCAGCTGCCGCAAAAAGTACCACAGTGGACCATTGACACCCTCAAGCTACTGCTGTTCCTCGTCTACTTTTACGCGGGCTTAGGCAAACTAAATACCGATTGGCTAGTGGCGCACGAACCCCTTAACACCTGGCTCCCCACTCGCTACGACTTACCCCTGATCGGCTGGATGCTGGAAAAGTCCTGGGCACCTGGACTCTTCAGCTGGGGAGGAGCGATTTACGATCTCAGTATCCCTTTTTTGCTTTGGTACGACCGGACCCGTCCGCTGGCCTTTTTGGCGGTCATCGGCTTTCACTTAATGACGGCGCTTCTCTTCCCCATCGGTATGTTCCCCTACATCATGATGGGGTCTACTTTGATTTTTTGTAGTGTGACATTTCACGAGCGAATCATTGCTGGCCTTCGCCAGATTTTTACCCAACTGAACCTCTTGCCCGCGGCGACTTCGTCCCCCTCTTCACTAAAAGTGTATACTCCTCATCGGTCCATTCCTATTTTACTGGCCGTTTTCTTAGCGTTTCAGGTTTTGATCCCGCTACGCGCTGCCCTCTATCCGGGCGAGTTATTTTGGACCGAACAAGGTTTCCGCTTCTCTTGGCGGGTGATGCTCATCGAAAAGGCGGGCTACGCTAACTTCAAAATGGTGGATCGGCGGAGCGGCAAAAGTTTTTACATCAATAATGGTGACTTTCTCACCGCTATTCAAGAAAAAGAAATGTCCAAGCAACCAGACTTTATCCTGGAATATGCCCATTACCTCGGCGATCATTTTCGCCGTCAAGGTTGGACCCCCTCCATCTACGTAGAGAGCGTAGTGGCCCTGAACGGCCGTTCTAGCCAACCCTTCGTAGACCCAACGGTAGACCTACTGGAAGTAGAGGACACCTGGGCGCACAAAGACTGGATTCTGCCACTGGGTGATGAGATTTGGGGATTATAAACCAACGTAATTGTAATCCTGGTGCTTTGTGAAGCTTCAAACTGCGAGTAAACTTCTATTATGACCTACCGCTACTTATTTTATTTACTACTAGCGATCTTCCTCCTGATCGGAGGACGGGTAACTGGGCAAACTTTTCAGGGGCAGATCAGTGATGCAGAAACGGAAACGCCACTGGAAGGTGTAGAAGTATACTTGCCGAAACTGTCCCGATCGGTCTACACCGACGTAGCCGGTAATTTTAGTTTACCGCTAGCCACGGGCGAATATGAGGTGTACTATCTCCTCTTGGGGTACGCCAGCCAAACGGATACTCTCCAAGTAGCGGACCGTGGCTTGAACGTAGCTATCCAGTTGCAAAACTTACAAGTCTCTCTAGATGCGGTAGTCGTGCGCGAAGAGCAAGAAAAGACTTACGCCCTCCAGCGCCTCAAAGCCGTGGAAGGCACCGCGATTTACGCCGGCAAAAAGACGGAAGTCATCCTTTTGGATCAGCTTACTGTCAACGCAGCGGCTAATAATGCCCGGCAGATTTACGGTCAAATCAGCGGGATCAATATTCAAGACGCCAACGACGCGGGCCTACAACTCAATATCGGCGGTCGCGGCCTCAACCCCAACCGCTCGGCCAGTTTTAATACGCGACAAAATGGCTACGACATCAGTGCCGACGTGCTGGGGTACCCCGAATCGTACTATACGCCACCGGCCGAGGCGCTGCGCGAAATTCAGATCATTCGCGGAGCCGCTTCTCTGCAGTACGGCACGCAATTTGGCGGCTTGGTCAATTTTGTCTTTAAGACCCCGGAAAAGACCAAACCCCTAGCCGTTACCAGTCGGCAGACGGTGGGTTCCAATGGCTTATTTACGAGCTTCAACAGCCTGTCTGGCACGACCAAACGTCTGAGTTATTATACTTACTACAATTACAAGCGCGGGGATGGCTT
>JBCDGT010000726.1:0-2623 GCA_038750915.1 Bacteroidota bacterium | reverse complement strand
TGAATGGTGAGCAGCCAGACCTCCACGCCGGAGCCCTAAAGTACGCCGATGCCGTAATCAAGGGTAGTACCGAGCTCAATGACCACAATGCCGCTCTACTAGCCAATGCTGACATACCCGTACTGGATGTACAAGGAGAAGAAGCTCCTGCTGCCAGTGTAGAATTTTACCAGAGCCTCCTAGAAGAGGAAGTGGTGAAGTAAGAATTAAATTCTTCCTAACGACCAACCAACGGACGGGCACCTCCCGTCTTTGCCACCGAACAAGTCCTTTTCCTACTCCCCGGAAAAGGACTTGTCGTCTGTTATAGCTTGTTTTTGCCTTTTTACCCCCGAATTAGCCTACTGATAATGAATCGCATATTATCCTACTTGCCGTTAGTGGCCCTACTCATCTTAACCGCTTGTACCGACCCGATTACGGTTGGCTCGGACTTAGTTGATGGAGATCTTGCGGATATCGGCCAAACTACCGACATTCCGTTTACCACCAAAGTGGTAGCCGAGGATAGCATTATCATCTTCGACGTAAGTGAAAATGCCGTTATCGGCTCCTTCACCTTCGGAAAAACCAATGACGCCCTAGCCGGTAATTGGGACCATAGCCTTTATCTCATTCCCCGTCTTGTGCAACGGACTAGTACCGGGCTTCCCGACCCTCCCGAATTTGCTTTCCGGGATGATATCAACGTCGATTCGGCCGTGCTAATTCTGGAAATCGATACCAGTTCCGCCTTCTTTGGATTGGCGCGCACTTTTCCGACTTCCGTGGTTGCCCTAACCGATATCGTTGACCAAGAAGTTGATTATTACAGCAACCTTGAACTCCCTGCTTCGGGGCCAATGCTGAACCGGGATGCTGCTTTTTCCGCTACCAGAGAGGAAACACTACTTTACGATACCATCGTTAGTCCTACGGGTACCACAAGTGGTGATACGGTAAGCCAAGCACATATTCGGATTGCCCTAAACGACGACTTCCTAGCCCAATTGAATATGCTAGATGAATCGGACTTTGAGTCTGATACGACCTTTTGGGATTTTCTTCCAGGGGTTGCCATTACCCCATCAGCTGAAACAGATGCGCTGGTGACCTTGCGTGCCCGCCCCACTCGCATTGGTTCGGTAGCTAGAGCTGGTTTGTACTTCTTCTACCCTGACACCGCAACGGGTAACCCCACCTTTTACCAGGCGCCCATCGATTTAGCCTTACCGCGCTACCAGAAAGATTTTGTCGGTTCTCTGGCGGAGACCCTTCTTGGCGAAGAAGAAGATAATGAGCGAGTAGCCGTAATTGGACAGTCTGGGGTAATGACGGAAATAACCTTTACCGACCTGTCAGCTCTTGAGGACGTAGTTATCAACCAGGCAGAAATTAAATTTTACCTAGAGGATATTGACGGCTACAGCTACGAAGAGTTTACTAACCCTTCCTTCCTAGCGCTTTACTATCGCGATGAAACTGGCGATCTCCAACCCATTGAAGACCGGGAAAACCTTGCTAATCCTAATTCTAGCGCAGCCGTACGCCAATTTCTCGGAGGAGATCCACAGACCGACGATGACGGGAATGTTTTCTACCAACCGAAATTCTCCATCCACATGCAAAGTATCCTAGAAGGAGCCGTTCCTCCTACCATATACTTACGAGTCGTCCCCATTGATAGTGATCCCTCCCGTGCTGTATTGGCAGGACCGCAAGCCACCGTACGACCAGCATCCGTTCAAGTTACCTTTACGGAGTTAAACTAAGCACCTGAAGGGTCCCAACTTTGCAGTAAGCATCACTTGTTGACAAACTAATATCCTCTTTTTGACGTTTGTTTTACCACGTAAAGCTCATGAAAACGGACCGTGGAACATCGTCCAACACCTTTCTAACAATCGATTATGTGTGGAATTGTAGGTTACATCGGCCATCGTCAAGCCGATGAACTCATCATTAAAGGCCTCGAACGGCTAGAATATCGAGGATACGATAGTGCAGGAATAGCCATTATCAATAATGACCTCAGTGTATACAAGAAAGCTGGCAAAGTAAAAGAATTACGCAAGCTGATCGGTCAAGCCGACACGACGGGCACCTTGGGAATTGGCCATACTCGCTGGGCGACACACGGTGAGCCTAATGATAGTAACGCCCACCCACACACTGGAAATGATAACCGCCTGGCCCTAGTCCATAATGGCATCATTGAGAACTATGCTGTACTCAAGAATGCGCTCCTCAAGGAAGGGCATTCTTTCAATAGTGATACCGACACCGAAGTACTCGTTCACCTCATCGAAGAGATTCAACGGGAAGGTGACTTGGCTCTAGAAGAAGCTGTTCGCCTAGCGCTTAATCGAGTGGAGGGTGCTTACGCCATCGCGGTAATTGATCGGAAAAATCCCACCGTCATGGTCGGGGCTCGTAAAGCTAGTCCTCTTGTTGTTGGCATCGGAGACAATGAGTTCTTCATCGGCTCGGACGCCTCCCCGTTTTTAGACAGCACGAAGCGCGTGGTTTACCTCGATGACAATCAAGTAGCCAGTGTCTCTCTTGAGAACGGGTTGCAAATTCGTAATCCAGACAACGAAGAGCAACCTCCTTTCATCGAAGAGTTGGATATGCAGATCGAAGC
>JBCDGT010000725.1:0-2626 GCA_038750915.1 Bacteroidota bacterium | reverse complement strand
GTTTTAACTCCTTGACCGTCCGAGTATTCCCGAATTCGACTTGATAGTAGCCAATTTCTTTCAAGGTTTTGAGGGTAAGCTCGGGATCTTCCGCCATTTGGTCACGCACGGACCAGAGCTGTAAACCAATAACGTCGAGGTACGGTAGAGGGGATTCCGCCATGGGTTGAGGATCTTTTTCGTTTGTGCTGGTCTCTGCTGCTGGCTGGTTTTGTCCACAGCCCAATAGTGGAAGGGCCGTAGCGGCAATGACGGAGTTACGAAGAAATTGGCGACGGGAAGGCATGATCTAATTTTTTGGGTAAGTTACCTGATTTACTTCAAACAGCGGCCCAAAAACGCCTTACTTCTTCCTGGTCCGTTACTTCCCTTTCGTACTCCGGTAGGCCGGGGATGCCCATGTAAACCTTTTCGTTTCGGTGCAGCATTGGCGAGACCAAGCGACGGAAAGCCGTGGCGTGAAACTCCTTTACCCCAGTTCGACTAACGACTTCGGCGACGTTATCGGGGGTAATGCCACAACCCGGCAGGATGCCTATTCGGCCAGCAGACCTTTCCACTAGCTGGCGAATTATGTCGATGCCTTCTGGTACGGTTGCTGCCTGTCCGGAGGTGAGTACCCGGTCAATGCCCAAATCGATGAGGGTGTCTAGTGCGGTGAAAGGGTTTTCACTGACGTCGAAGGCTCGGTGAAAGGTAACCGACAAGGGCCTAGCTAATTCTACGAGTGCCTGCACCTGCGACCGCGCCACTTGGCCATTTTCTTTCAGCAAGCCAAATACGACTCCCGTAACTCCAATGCGTTTGCATTGCTCAATGTCGTAGGCCATGCTCTCTAGCTCGCGTTCGGAGTATTTGAAGTCGCCACCTCGGGGGCGGATCATAACCATGATATCAATATCTATGGCATCACGACAAGCCTGAATGGTGCCTAAGCTGGGGGTAATACCACCTTCCACTAGTGCAGCACAAAGTTCCACCCGCTGGGCCCCGCCTTGCTGAGCGGCGATGGCCCCATCTACTGACTGTAAGCATACTTCAAAAACCATACTACTAGCTTTTCGGTGCCTCCACTTTGAATCCGGGAACCCGCATTTCGTTGGTGGTAGTAGGATCTTGCACGGCATAGTCGAAGCCGGATTGGATGCAGTAAGCTCCCGTTTCTCCTGCTTTGTTCAGGGCAATGAAACCTACCTGGATATCCCGCCAATCGGGGTTTTTACTGATGACTCGCTCTACAGCAAGTTGACACGCTTCCGTGGGAGAATGCCCTTGCCGCATGAATTCCACCACCAGGAAACAGCCACAGGCCCGGATGACGGCTTCTCCCCAACCAGTAGCAGTGGCGCCACCAACTTCATTATCTACGTAAAGCCCGGCACCGATGAGCGGGGAGTCGCCCACGCGCCCATGGTACTTGAAGGACGCTCCGCTGGTCGTACAGGCCCCCGCAAGATCGCCGTTTTTATCGAGGGTCAGCAACCCGATAGTGTCGTGATTTTCAACGTTGATGGGTGGCCGATAATCCGGGTTTTTAGTTCGCCATTCCGCCAGTTTTTCCCGGCCAAAATCCGTGAGCAGCTCTGTTTCTTCCATTCCTTGCTTAAGGGCAAAATCTTTAGCTCCTTGCCCTACGATCATCACGTGTGGGGTGTGTTCCATCACCATGCGGGCCACACTGATGGGGTGTAAAATATCCTGGAGCGCGGCCACACTGCCACAGTCGCCCTGGGAATTCATGATACAGGCATCAAGCGTAATTACTCCATCACGGTCGGGATAGGAACCGATGCCAACGGTATGTACTTCGGGGTCCGCTTCGGTTACCATCACGCCGGCTTCGGCGGCGTCCAGGGCGGTGCCTCCTGCTTGTAGTACCTCCCAGGCCTTAGCGTTGGCGGCCTGGCCGTGCTGCCAGGTGGAAATAACGACTGGTTTAACGGTCGGCTTTGGTCCTTGGGAAGGTGCCTCTGCACAAGCTTGAAGCAAAGGAGCGGCCACTGCGGCGGCGGGTAAGGTGCGGAGAAAATTTCGGCGTGTAGACATAGGGCGGGAAGATAGGGGTTTAGACGCTACCGCTTTTAGACAGGCTGCGCCTTTTTAGATGCACTTTGTGCTTTTAGTAGTTAGGTGCTGACGCTTTTAGTAGACAACAATCTAATATTGTTGCTAATCCCGCTAAAAGCGCAGCGTCTAACAAGCCCGTAGGACACTTAAAAGGCCGTTAGGCCGTCTAAAACACCGGTATCTGCATCGTTAGGCAGTGCAAGGAACCGTGTTGCTCCAAGAAAGGGCGGCAAGGCACCGGGATTACTTGATACTTTCCGTATTCAGTTAGCAACTTGATGGCGACTTGGTCCGTTTTGCTTCCAGGGTGGTCAGGTGCTTCGGTATCGAAATAAGTTGGTAAGAATAGGTGGCCATTGCTGATTAGAAAATTTGCGTAAGTGGCCGGTAAGCGTTGGCCGTCAGCATTGAACGCGGAGGTCAAAGCGGAACTGCTGCGGCGGGCAAAGACTGACCTGGATACGCGCGCCGCGTTGATCGAGTCGGGCGAGCTTTACGGCGGCTACCACCCGAGCATGGCCGCCGTGCATGCCGAAAATGCCCACGCACTCGACGACAT
>JBCDGT010000724.1:0-2626 GCA_038750915.1 Bacteroidota bacterium | reverse complement strand
GTACACACTCCAAATAGTAACAACAGACAAAGTCGATTAATCCTTACTAAAATAAAGTCCTGCGCCTGTCTGAGCGCAGCGAGTTTAAGCAGGACGAGAATTTTTTGGTTCGTTTTTGTTGCGAATGACAAAAATGAACAAATTGGTGCCTGAAAGAATAAATTAGAACTATTGGAAAGCCTAATTTACTGAGAAATGCATTTTGCTGCTTGGGCCTTGGTTCAAGCTAAGGTAAGCGTATTACCTTTGCCGTCATGCCAACGAAATACGAGCAACGCGGCGTCTCCGCGACCAAATCTGAGGTACACGAAGCCATTAAGGGGCTAGATAAGGGGCTTTACCCTAAAGCCTTCTGTAAAGTCCTACCCGACGTAGCTGGCGGTGATCCCGATTGGTGTAACATCATGCATGCCGATACGGCGGGTACTAAGACCAGCCTAGCTTACCTCTACTGGAAAGAAACCGGCGACCTCTCCGTCTGGGAAGGCATCGTCCAGGATAGCCTGGTGATGAACCTCGACGATATGGGTTGTGTCGGCGCGGTGGATAACATCCTCATTAGTTCCACCATCGGCCGGAATAAGAACCGCATCCCCGGCGAGGTGTTGGCCACCATTATCCAAGGGGCGCAAAAATTTGCCGATCGGATGGCCGAGCAGGGCGTTGGCCTTCACCTCACCGGTGGCGAAACAGCAGACGTAGGCGATATCGTTAGAACTATTGACGTCGGCTTTACCACCTTCGCCCGCCTACGTCGGGATCAACTGTTGGTCAATGACATCAAGCCCGGTAACGTCATTGTTGGCCTAGCCAGCTACGGCCAGGCGACTTATGAAACGGAGTACAACGGCGGGATGGGCTCCAACGGGCTCACCAGCGCCCGCCACGACGTTTTCCAACACACCTACGCGGAGAAATATCCCGAGAGCTTCGATCCCGAAGTACCCCGAGAAGTTGTGTATACGGGTAGCCGTTCGCTCACCGAACCTATCGCTATCGGCGCTGGGCAATCCGTGCTAGCCGGCAAACTCGTGTTGAGCCCTACCCGTACTTACCTGCCGGTTTTGAAAGTTTTGCTCGATGAATTGCAACCAAAGATTGCTGGTTTGATTCACTGCACCGGCGGTGCACAAACCAAGGTTGTTAAGTTCATCGAAGGCGTGCGTGTAGTGAAGAATAACTTCCTGCCCGTACCGCCGCTATTCGATCTAATTCGTCAGGAAAGTAGCACCGGCTGGCGGGAGATGTACCAGGTTTTCAACATGGGCCACCGTTTGGAAGTATACCTACCCGAAGCCGAGGCGCAATCCGTAATCGATATCGCCAGTAGGTTCAATATCCGCGCCCAGATTGTCGGCCACGTTGAAGCGGCGGATACGGCCAGCGTGCGCCTGCATACGCCGGATGGGTTAGAGGATTACTTTGAGTAATGTGCAAACTTTATCGAGGGGCTAAAGCCGCCTTGCTGTAAGGAAGCGTCCCTTCGGGACTTGGAGGTTAAAGATGAAAGTTGGGGTGCCTCAGCCTTTTCAGACCATAGACACAGGGTTCGCCGAAATACCCTTCAGTTGTTGCACCACTCCAGCTGGATCATCCGCTTTAAATACCGCACTGCCAGCCACAAGTACCCTGGCTCCGGCTTCCAGCACTTTGGCGGCATTCTGCAAGCCAATCCCACCGTCTACTTCAATCAGCGCAGGGCTGTTGTGCACCGTAATCATATCGTACGCTTGGCGAATCTTGGGGATGCTTTGGTAGATGAATTTTTGCCCGCCAAAGCCGGGGTTAACCGTCATGATCAGTACTAAGTCCAGGTCTTCGATAATGTTCTCTAAGACATTGACGGGGGTGTGCGGATTCAGGGCCACTCCGGCTTTACATCCTGCTTCTTTGATCTGTTGAACAACTCGGTGTAAATGGTTCGTCGCTTCGGCGTGCACGGTAATACCGTGAGCGCCTGCTTTGGCAAAGTCACTGATGTAACGATCCGGCTGGTCGATCATTAAATGGACGTCCAGGTACTTTGTCGCATCCTTTGCAATCTGCTCGATGATGAAAGGGCCGAAAGAGATATTCGGGACGAAATTACCGTCCATTACGTCCAGGTGGAACCAATCGGACTCACTCTCATTGACAAATTTGATGGCCTGATCGAGGCGGCGAAAATCTGCTGCTAGTAAGGAGGGAGCGACGAGGTGCATACGTGAATGTTTGGTGCCGGCGAAGATAGGTAGTGGTAGTTAGTTCTTCGTAATTAGCAGTTAGTAGTTCGCAGGCGAAAGCACCGAATTATTCCAAATACCAATTACTAACGACCACAAACTAATGATCACTTCACCATATCCAGGGTATACACCAAGGGTACCAAGCCGGGCATTTGTTTTAGGTGCCATTTCCCTTCTTCTCCGGCGGAGATGCTGTCGTGGAAGCATTTGTAGGGGCTGTAATCATATTCCTGAAACCCACGGAGGGTCAGGCCGGCGCCAAGGAGGGCATTGATGACGGAGCTGATGGTATGATCCCAATTTACTTCGGTTCCGGTGAGGCCATCGCTACCGTCGGTATAGCTGGATTCCATGGCTTCCACAATGGGTTCAGGGTTGAAGTAGGGGTATTTGATGGCGGT
>JBCDGT010000723.1:0-2627 GCA_038750915.1 Bacteroidota bacterium | reverse complement strand
GAAGCGAACCAGTACGGACGCTCAGTACTACTGACCGACAAGAAAGGGAAAACACTTTATCTAACGGGGCAAGGAGCTTCGGATGAAGGTAATCGTCCGTTCGTAGATGCCTTTAGCTTAGCCAATCAGGAGACCAAACGCTTGTGGCAGTCCGAAGCTCCTTACTACGAGTATCCGGTACAAATTCTTGATACGAAAGAAAATACGGTGCTTACCCGTCGCGAATCACGGGAAGAGCCGCCCAACTATTTTGTGCGCGACTGGAAATCAGATCAACTAACCGCCCTCACCGAGTTTTCGCATCCGTATCCTGAGCTCAAAAATATTGAGAAGCAGGTGGTAAAGTATGAGCGGGAAGACGGAGTAGCTCTGCAAGGCGATTTGTATTTACCGGAAGGGTATGAGCCAGGCGATGAGCAGCTACCTGTATTAATGTGGGCGTATCCTAACGAATTTAAGAGTGCCGATGCTGCCAGTCAGGTAGAAGGTTCGCCTTACGAATTTATCCGCATTGGCTGGTACTCGCCACTGTTTTGGGTCATCCAGGGCTACGCCATTCTGGATGACCCGAGTATGCCAGTAGTGGGTGAGGGGGACGAAGAACCTAATGATACTTTCCGAAAGCAATTGGTAGGTAATGCTAAAGCAGCCATTGACAAACTAGTAGAAATGGGCATTGCCGATAGCAGTCGAATTGCCATTGGTGGTCACTCCTACGGAGCTTTTATGACCGCTAACTTACTGGCGCATTCGGATCTGTTCGCCGCCGGAATTGCCCGAAGCGGAGCCTATAATCGTACATTAACTCCTTTTGGTTTCCAACGAGAGGAGCGGACGTACTGGGAAGCTCCGGAAATTTACTATCAGATGTCGCCCTTTATGCACGCTGATAAAATTAACGAACCAATTTTGATGCTTCACGGCGAAGCCGACAATAATTCCGGCACATTTCCATTACAAAGTAAACGCTACTTCAATGCGCTGAAAGGACTGGGAGCTACGGCTCGTTTAGTGATGTTACCCCACGAGAGCCACGGTTACCGAGCGCAAGAATCGGTTCTTCATATGCTGTGGGAAATGGATCAGTGGCTAGATAAATACGTAAAAAATAGGAATACTATCGAGACGGCTCGGCAAGGAGAAGAAGAATAAACAACATATATGGAAACAATGACATTAACTCACGATATGCAGGAGGTACTGGATACTCTAGGCATACAATCAACTAATCCATCGTATAGTACGGGACAAGAATTTGGAAGCATTGATACTGGAGGGCAAACCCGTGATATTCATTCTCCGGTAGATGGTTCGCTGATTGCCAGTGTGCAAATGGCGAGTGAAGCCGACTACGATCAGGTGATTGAACAGGCGCAAACAGCTTTCAAAATCTGGCGAATGATGCCGGCGCCTCAGCGCGGTGAGATTGTCCGGCAAATTGGTAATCGGTTGCGGCAGTACAAAGAACCGCTCGGTAAGCTAGTAACCTACGAGATGGGTAAGATTTATCAGGAAGGGCTGGGCGAAGTACAGGAAATGGTTGACATCTGCGATTTCGCAGTAGGTCAATCGCGGCAGTTATACGGATTCACCATGCACTCCGAACGTCCTCAGCACCGTATGTACGATCAGTACCATCCGTTGGGAGTTGTCGGAATTATTTCGGCCTTCAACTTTCCGGTAGCCGTTTGGGCGTGGAATACCATGTTGGCTGCCGTTTGCGGCAATGTCTGCGTTTGGAAGCCTTCCGAAAAAACTCCACTCACGGCTTTGGCTTGTCAGAAAATCGTGGCGGAAGTACTAAAAGAAAACGATCTACCCGAAGGTGTTTTCAACCTAATTATTGGTGATTCCGAGATCGGATCTAAAATGGCACACGACCGACGAGTACCGTTAGTTTCCGCCACAGGTTCCACCCGAATGGGTAAGAAAGTGGGTGAGGCTGTGGGGGCTCGTTTGGGTCGCTCTCTGCTAGAATTGGGTGGTAACAATGCCATCATCATCACTGAGCATGCCGATTTGGAAATGACTATTCGGGCGACAGTGTTTGGGGCAGTGGGAACCTGCGGACAACGCTGCACTTCTACCCGTCGGCTACTCATCCACGAGAGCCGTTACGACGAGATAAAAGAACGATTGCTTACAATCTATCCGACGCTTTCTATCGGTAATCCGCTGGATGAAAAGAATCTGGTAGGACCACTCATTGACCAAGATGCAGTAAACAACTTTAAAGACGCCTTACAAAAAGCCCAGGAAGAAGGTGGTAAACTACTGATTGGCGGGGAAGTATTGGTAGGAGAAGGTTACAAAGGTGGCAACTACGTCACCCCGGCCATTGTAGAAGCCGAGAACCACTACGAAATTGTGCAAGAAGAAACCTTTGCCCCAATCTTGTATCTAATCAGGTATCAGGGTGACGTACATAGTGCCATTACTACGCACAACGCCGTAAATCAAGGACTTTCGTCCGCGATATTTACCACCAACATACTGGAAGCTGAAGCCTTTTTGTCGCACCGAGGTTCAGATTGTGGAATAGCTAACGTAAACATCGGTACTTCGGGGGCCGAGATTGGCGGTGCCTTTGGGGGTGAAAAAGACACTGGAGGCGGACGCGAATCTGG
>JBCDGT010000722.1:0-2634 GCA_038750915.1 Bacteroidota bacterium | reverse complement strand
ATGGTCCGTTACATTCAGCGCGAGGAGCGTCGTTTCCCCTTACCCAACGGCGACCTCTTTTTGATTCCAGAGGAATGGTTTACGAAATACCGGCCCGGCCTGCAATTTGCTAAAATCGAGGGTAAAAAGGTTAAAATGGCCCGGAGCCAAGCACCACTTTTAGCCCCATTAGGCCTTGAAGCTGATGACGGGGATCACGCTGTAACTATGGCTGCTGCTTTCACCCCTAGCCCCAAATTGAAAGCCACCCTACGCCCGTATCAATTGGAAGGTGCTCGCTGGTTAGTACGCCATTATCATGAGCTTCTCGGCGCTTGTCTTGCCGACGACATGGGTCTCGGCAAAACCCTGCAAACCATTGCTGTACTTCTTTACGCCAAAGAGCGTTTAGGCGCAGCCGCAGGTGCAGAGCATGAACAAAGAAGCAAAGCCCCAAAAGACCAAAAGACCAATAGTACCAATAAACCAATAGACCAACTCTCCCTCTTTGCGCCTCCGGCCCCAGACGAGGTCTTCCTCCAGCCACTGCGCGCACTCATCGTTCTTCCGGCCAGCCTTATCTTCAATTGGCAACAAGAGTTGAACCGCTTCGCCCCCAGCCTAAGCGTGCAAGTGCATACCGGCACCGGCCGTTCTAAGGATACCCGCATCCTCAGACGATTCGACATTCTCTTGACGACCTACCAAACTGCCCTCCGCGACAAGGCCATCCTGGGAGAAGTTAACTTCGAATACATCGTCCTCGACGAAAGCCAGCAGATCAAAAATCGCCAGAGCAAGGTATTCAAAGCCCTTAATGAGCTGACCGCCAACCACCGAATTAGTCTCTCCGGAACCCCGATCGAAAACTCTTTGTCTGATCTTTGGAGCCAGATGCAGTTCATCAATCCGGGCCTACTGCGCCACTACGCCTTTTTCAAAAAGGCTTTCATTACGCCGATTGAGGTACACGACGACGAAAAGAAGAAAGCCCAATTACGGCAACTGGTGGGGCCACACTTACTTCGTCGCACCAAGGAAGAAGTAGCCCCTGAGCTACCTGAATTAGACGTGCAGCACTATTACTGCGAAATGACCGCAGCTCAGCGAAAAGCGTACGAGGCGGAGAAATCCGCCGCCCGTAATGCACTCCTGGGCAATTTCGCCCCCCAGGACGGACAGTACAAACTTCGGGTTGTACAAACCCTTACCCGCCTGCGCCAACTTGCCAACCACCCGGTACTGATGGAGGAGGAATATGGCAAAGACAGTGGAAAGTTTCAAGAAGTGTTGGAACAATGGGATATTGTCCGAAGGGCGGGGCACAAAGTCCTGATTTTTTCGAGCATGGTCAAGTACTTGGAATTATTTCGTGCTCAGCTGCTCGATAGTAACGAGCCCCACGCCTGGATCACGGGCAGCGTAAGCGCTAAGGCAAGAGCGGAGGAGGTACGGCGCTTCCAGGAAGACCCAAGGGTGCAAACCTTCTTCATCTCCATCAAAGCCGGTGGTACCGGCCTCAACCTCACGGCCGCCGACTACGTCTTCATCCTCGATCCCTGGTGGAATCCCACCATCGAAGACCAGGCCATCGCCCGTGCTCACCGAATTGGACGAAAAGGCAACGTCTTTGCCCGTAAATTCCTCAGTAAGGGCACGATTGAAGAAAAAATCAATAAGCTACAGCAACGCAAAAAGCAACTGGCCGAAGACATTATCGGCGCTAGTGGTGGATTGGACTTTGACGAGAAGGAATTGGATTATTTGCTGGGGTGATTAATGTGCACCTGGCTTCAGTTGGAGGTTTCTTCCCGTAGCCCCTCCGACTGAAGGCGGGGGTACAATAACTCCGGCCGCTGCTGCCGCAGCTTGGCCAACTTCGGCGAAATAAACCGCTGACAGAAAGGCCGCTCAGGGTCCGTACGGTAATAATCCTGGTGCTCAGGCAAGGAGGGTTTAAAGGCAACGAAAGGATAAATCTTGGTGACAATCGGCTCGGATAGCTCTTTCGCTAAACGATCTAGGATCTTAGTGAAGGTCTCTTCGTCTGCTCTGGAAAAGGCATAAACGGCCGACCGGTACTTATGGCGAAGATCGTGGGCTTTCGTAGACGCATGGGTTTCGAGGTGGACGGAAATTAAATCCTCCGTAGTAATAAGCTTAGGATCGTAATGCACGATCACGGCCTCCGAAAAGGCATCACATGGAGGCTTCGAGGACACCCAACCTTGTTCTACCTTAGTCACTCCTACCAGGGAGACAAAGACCCCTTCCGTGCACCAATGGCAGCCTCCGCCCAGGGCTATTTTGCGGATCTGTTTTTGCATGGAGAGTAAACAGACTAGCGAGAACAGAGGTTGGCCAGTCCACGCTAGAACCGCGCTGCCTTTTGCCCCAAACCGCGCTGGGCACCTGCGTTTGCGCCCAAAAAGTTATTAAAAAAGCATAAAACTACGCATGTAGTATTATATCCCCGGGCAAACGCATACCTTGCGGCCATGTCCCAGCAGAACCAAATTGACCCCGACGACGAGACGCCACCGATCCTTGGCAGTTGGTCGAACATTTACACCTTCGTGCTCGTGCTGCACGTGCTGCTCATCATTATGTTTTATCTCTTTAGCCGCGCTTACGCATGAGTACTATTGACTGGCT